>CAZQTF010000007.1:0-36377 GCA_964596135.1 uncultured Saprospiraceae bacterium
TAGGTAGGGAAATTCCCGACTCTGTTCAAAACCTTTTCCCTTAGGCAAAACGTATGATTGTGTAAGTAAAAGTTCAAAATTTAGCTGACGTAGAGGTCCATCGGGTATTACAATCAGCCGTTTTGCCGTTTGCAGCTGTGACTCCACAGGCTGAATCAGCGCGCAATAGAGTGCTTCTGCGCTTTTTAAATACGTCTGCGCTCCATTTTTATCAGAATTGAATTTGTTGTCGGTAATTACCTGCATCATTTTTTCTATTTGCGAAGGAAGCGATGCCGAAGTTTTAACCAACTGTAATCCAGGCTTTTCTTTAGCGCGCAGCAAATTAATAAACACTATCGTATCCGAATAATAAAAGTAAGACAGCACCACCGTTGTGTCGTTGGTCAATGCCGCCTGAACAGTCGCTGAGGCAGGAATCTCATCTGAATAAACCAAATTATAGTAATCCGGAAAATCTTTACGTACCCGTTCGGTATGCGTTTGGATGCGGTTTTTTATGGTAGTTGATTGTTGCGTATAATCTGTAATCTTTTCAATTTCTCCTTTTTGTATCGCCAGTTCTATTTGCTTTCTCAGATACAACAAAGA
Source organism: uncultured Saprospiraceae bacterium (assembly GCA_964596135.1). Classification (GTDB taxonomy): domain Bacteria; phylum Bacteroidota; class Bacteroidia; order Chitinophagales; family Saprospiraceae; genus JADJNW01. The sequence goes on from CAZQTF010000007.1 coordinate 592, forward strand.
ATCGCGCAAGGTTGCTTCAGTTGCCCATACATCATCAGGGACATCACGCGACTGCCGCAATGTAAGGAGTTGGCTGCGCAGTAAATAGTTTCGGCTACGCTCTGCAACCCAGTGGGCTTTTTCCATAAAAACCTCCTGTTGTGTTGTTTGGTATAAAATATACGCCGCCATTATCGCATCTTTATACAACGAACTGTAAGTCGCATTCAGGTTGGCAATATTTATTTCTCCCCATATTGAGCCTCTGCCCGATATTACAAATTTATTTAGTTGGTGATGATGCCGGATAATCGAAGCTTCATAAAAAAGAAGCGCTTGGGCAAGCAGTTGAACATTCTGCGCTGGTTCCAGAAGATATTCCATCTCCAGTATTTTACCGCGCAGGTAGAATAGCCATTGGGTTAGTAGATTATCATTCTGGAGGTGTTGTTCGGATTCTGTTTTTGCGAGCATTGATTCTACCGATGTATTTGGATGAGATAACTTCCAGGCTTGCTCAAAACATTTATTGGCCTGCACCGGATCATTATTTCTAACGCTGGTAATACTTAATATACCATAAATGGAAGCCAAAAGAGACAAATCGGTCAATGCGGGCGTGCGCCGCAACAATTGTCCCGTTACAGCAACAACAGAATCTACTATTTGGCGGCTTTCTTCTACCTGACCTATTGAAGACAGCAGAGTTGCCTTTTGTGACGAAATAAGCACGCTTAAATGGGTTTTGGTTAGGCGCGTCGCATGAAAAAGTTTTATACTATCTACTCGCTGAACATACCACAAAGCAGAATCCAGGTGCTGTTGGGTAGTCGAATCAAATATTTCCCGGTGCAGGCGATTAGCGCCTATCATATAATGAATCATACTCAATTGAACGGCTGCCCCCGGAATATTATGCAGCAATTGCCGGGCTTTATCAAAATATATCTCGCTATTTAAATCACCTGTTACTTTCTGCCGGAAAGTAGCCATCACGGCAGTTCCAGCATTTAGCCAGGCATTTGCCTCTTCTACTATATTGCCCGCTTTTTGGTAATAATGCGCCGCCCGCAGATTGCAGGTAATTGCTGATTCCATATCCCACAAATTAGTATATGCATCCCCCATATAAGTGTAGATACTTCCCAACGCAAATGGCAGGTGTTGTTTTTCCATTTGCTTCTGAAAAGGCTCGGCCAAATGCCCCAAACAATCCGCACTCCAATAATTGTTTTTTGTCAGGTCTGGCGCTTGCAATCTGGCAGGTAAAGGTTCAAGCACCATCAGCGCCTCCTGATAGCGTCCCGTTTCTTCCAACGCTATGCCGTAAGTAAAATTGGCAACGATCTGTTCAAAAGGACTGAGCACGTCAGCATGTCGCGCTGCAAAATCGAGCCCCCAGCGGGCATACCACATCGCGGAATCATAGTTCAGCATCTGTACAAAACCCCGCACCATAAGGCTGTTACAGCCAAGCACTCCGTCTTGATAATTATAATTCCTGCAGAATGCCTGCGTACGGCGCGCAGCTTCAATAGCTTGTTGATATCGCCCAAATTCCATTTTTAAATTGACTTCGAACAGCGCAGCAGTGAGCCTTTTATATCGCTGTTCCCATTCTTCACAGGTTTGAGCATTGGCAGAGTACATAAATACGGCAAGAAAGCATAATAAAAACAAGCGGAGCATCATATATTTTGTAGGTTTTAGTATGTATTTGTGTAAACGATGTAATCAATGGAAAATATTATTCACTCCAATCTCTTTTTTCAAAACAAACTCACATACCCAAAATGCACCTTAGGCGTACCAAAGTTGACGGCATTGCCCTGGCGAGCGCCAAAGGCCAAGCTGACGCCAAATAGTCCGGCGCGGGTTTCAAAAGTAATACCGCCGCCAAATCCATATGGAAAGTAGCGGTCGCGCTGCTGGTTGGTCACATTTTCCACGTAGGCATAGTTGCCGAAGGTGTAGAGATAGGAGTTCTGCCCAATCAGCAGGCGATATTCAAGCGTGGCTATGGTGTAATTGGTGGCAAAGATAAATTCTTCGTCAAAACCACGGAGCAGCCTGTTCCCGCCGATGCGGTACTGCTCGTTCAGATAAATGGGTTCCTCGGAAATAATGTAGGCACCCTGCACGCCAAGCTTGACCGTGCTGCGATTAAATACTGGCAGAAACCGCTCGATCTGGGCGCTCATCCGATATTGAAAACTGCGCAGTTCCAGCGAATCATAGAGACTCTCAGTTTCCAGCGCTTCCACGCGGTTGTTGCGCTTTATTTTCTTGACACCTGAGGCGCCTCTCATCTGCAAACGCCAGCCCCGACGCGGGTTGTAGCGATAATCCAGATTCTGCCACACATATTCCAAGCCAAAATTGCCGTAGCTTACATCAAGCGTGGGCGGCAGGCGCTGCATATTGTCGAGCAAGGTGGAATCTACATTCAGCAGATTCGACGTTCGATTGTTCCAGAAGGCTTTCAGATAATTGCCTCCTTCAAAGAGGTATTGCACACCGAAGTCACTTTCGACATCCAGATAGGTGGAATCACGTTTGTATAAATTAAATTTTAAATCTATACCAAATGGCAGATTAAATGCATATGGATAATTAAATTGCAGATTCAACTCCTGTGTTTGCGGTCGCAGGGCTTCAAATTCTGCATAAATCCGCTCGCCGCGTCCAAACTGGTTGTACAATTCGGCATTGAATGAGCCGGTGATAAGCAGACGATTCACCTGCACACTGTTGGGTAGCACACCAACCAAAAAATCAAACCGACTGGCACGGCGTTTGTCCAATAAAAGCTGCACAGTCGCGCGGTCGCCGGCAAAGCGCACCCTGGGATCCTGGCGCATGCTCACAAACGGTAGCTCGCGCAAACGCCGCCGGATGCGCAAAATATCCGCCCGATTGTACGGTGTGCCCGGCTGGATGCCCAGATAATTGCTAAGGTAATTCTCAGAAATGCGGAGTTCGCCTTCGGTTTCCAACTTTTCCATCAGCACAAGCGAACCTTTATCCATCATCAGCTTTGCAAAAACTTGATTATCAGAAAAATGCAAGCTATCGAGCCACACCTGCGCGAAGGGATAACCGTTGTTTTCAGCGGTAGCCAGCAGGTTTTCCTGCAATTTTTGCAATTGTGCCGGGGAGAATGGTTGCCATCGGTACAAGCGTTCCCGAAAGCCGCTCTCATCCAGAAACAACGCATCAATATTGCCATTTTGCAGCGCCGTCCATTCATAAGGCTTACCCACATGCAGCAATGCCACGAAAGTATTGCCCACGCGCGTCAGGGTATCTACCGAAGCTTCGAGGTACGACCGGCTATGTAATTGACGCACAACCCTCTGCAATTCGCTGAAAGCGGCTGTTGAATCCGGGTGAGCCGTTTTAAATTTGACATTTTTTTGCAAAAACGCAGGGTCAGCGTCCAAAGCCAAAATACGAAGCTGAATATTGGAATTTAGAGCCTGCGCATTTACCAATCCATTGAACAAGAAACTGATCAGGTAAATAAAAAAGATTCGATATGATGTATTCCGGAATGTCATTATTTCTACAAACGCAAAAACGAATGCTTTCGTGTCTTACCACGCAATTGGTATAACGGTGTATTGGTCGTAAAACTGGATTCTAACATCGGCTTTGCGCAACTCTTTGGGAATCAAAAAGTAAATTTCTCCGTCTTTGAAACTATCGCCCTCCACCACTTCATTCAAGCCACCTTGCGCAGCATATGGCAAGTCGTTGGCGATCAGGCGAAAATCACTTTCCCAGAAATTCATCGCATAACGCCCTTTTAAAAAACAACGGATTTTAAAAGTAACCTTCTGGTTATCAGGATTATATGGATCCGATTTGCCACTCAGAAAAGTATAAGTCGCAGTACTGCCAAGAATAGTCAGACTGACTTCCTTGCCCTCGGGGAAATCAATGTTCGCTTGGTCGCGGGCAGCAGCTGTATTTTCTCGTGGTGCGGCGTCAGTAAATTTGCGACCTGGAAGTAACATTTGTGACACAAATATTATAAAGATCAAAATCAGCAATGCTCCCGAAAGCGCGATCAACCAGCCCCGGCGCCCGGCGGGAAAAGCCCGGATTTCCACCGTTTTTTTCTCAAGGTTGTCCGCCAAATTCAACAAAGAAAAATTAATTTGGCTAAAGACGCGAGCAGCATCTTCGGGTGAAATGAGATTCATGCCGAGGTCGCGTTCGGCTTGTTCATACCGGGAACGCAGCAAAATCGCCTCATTCAGCTCATTCGATTGCCTCGTTTTGATCCAGGCGATGAGGGTTTCCAGCGCTTCTTCGGTCTTGCTTTCGATGACTAATTTTTGGATTTGTTCCTTGATTGCGGGCATTTTTTTGTGAAAATTAGTGCTTTTTTTGGAAATAATCTATTGATTTTCAAAACCTGATAAAAAACGACATCCGAATGCAGCTTACAGTTGTTTATAAAATTTCAAAACCGTCATCAAAAAAATAATGGCTGGAATTTACCTCCATATCCCTTTTTGCAAGCAGGCTTGCCACTATTGCAATTTCCACTTCTCCACTTCGCTGAAGTACAAGGAAGAGATGGTGGCGGCGATGTTGCGGGAAATTGAACTCCGGCGGGATTACCTTAGCGGTGCGGTGCTCAGTTCGATTTATTTTGGCGGCGGCACGCCTTCTTTGCTGACCAACAGGGAGTTAAATCAGTTTTTTGAAAAAATTTACAGCCTGTTTCAAGTCCAATCCGATGCCGAAATTACCCTCGAAGCCAATCCCGATGATTTGACCAAAGAGAAACTCCAGGCTTTGAACCAAACCCCGACAAATCGCTTAAGTATTGGTATTCAGTCATTTGCAGAAGAAGATTTGCGGTTTATGAACCGTGCGCACAACGTAACCGAGGCAAGAGCCTGCATCGAAAACGCTTTGAATACCGGTTTTGAGAATCTCAGCGTTGATCTAATCTATGGCGCTCCGACCACCAGCGACACACAATGGAAGCTTAATATTCAAACAGTTGTAGATTATAATATTTCGCATATTTCCTGTTATGCCCTGACGGTAGAGCCGAAAACCGCGCTGGGACATTTTGTTGCCAAAGGCAAAGTGTCCGATGTAAACGAAGAACAGGCAGCCCGCCAGTTTGAAATGCTGGTGCAAATGCTCCGCGCCAATGGCTACGAGCATTACGAGATTTCCAACTTTGCCAGACCCGGCTGGTACGCACGACACAACTCGAGCTACTGGAGCGGCGAGCCATACCTCGGCGTTGGTCCTTCGGCGCATTCATTCGACGGCAAGAACGTCCGGCAATGGAATGTGGCAAATAACGCGAAGTACCTAAATCTGATGGGTATTGAAAACCTACCGGGTTTGATGGAGCGAGAAATCCTCACTACCGCTCAGCGTTATGACGAATATGTGATGACCGCCCTGCGCACGATGTGGGGCGCCCAAATTGAGCAGATTCGCGCCTTTGGGGAAGAATTTGCCATCTTTTTTCTGGAGAAAATCCAGGCATTTATCAGGCAGCAACTCGTCGAAGCCAAAGGAACTGCGTACGTACTCACCGATAAGGGAAAACTTTTAGCGGATTTTATCGCCTCGGAATTGTTTTGGGATGAACCTTAATACTGCCGTTTACCCATCGGAAAGCACCGTTCACGGATAAGCTTATGCATTTTAGAAAATTAATTTTTAGTTAAGAAGGTGACCTTGGGAATCTTTTACAGTCTAAATGAGTAAAAGCAATTAGAAAATTTTTTCTCCCATGAACAATTTGATTGCTACGCTCGACATTAAGCGGGTATTGCAAGGATTGTACGCCTTACAACACGCGCTGCATACTATGAGAAAACGCTGGAGCGATTTTCTCCGCAAATATCCTTTTGTGTTATGGCTGCTCAAAGCGTTGGGATTAGTTGTGATACTTGGCGCAATGGCGGTCACCGGTTTCCTGATGAGCATTCGTTATGGCGCATTTGGTCCACTGCCTTCCAAAGAGGATTTAGCTCAGATTCAGAATCCATTGGCATCGGAGGTGTACGCAGAAGACGGGACGCTGCTGGGGCGCTATTTTCTGGAACAACGCAGCAACGTTGGCTATAAAAACATCTCGCCGCATTTCATTCACGCATTGGTTGCCACTGAAGATGCCCGTTATTTCAAGCATCACGGCGTGGACCTGCGCGCGTGGATGCGAGTGTTTTACAAATCTATTTTGCGAAAAGACGATTCCGCCGGTGGCGGCAGCACGATTACGCAACAGTTGGCAAAAAACCTTTATCCAAGGCGGGATTATGGGAGGTATTCGTTGATAATCAACAAATTGAAAGAGGTATTCATCGCCACGCGTCTGGAGAGTCTGTACAGCAAGGAAGAAATCCTGGAAATGTATCTCAATACGGTGCCTTTTAGCGAAAACACATATGGTATCAAAGTGGCGTCGCAGCGTTTCTTTGATATCGCGCCTGATAGCCTGAACGCGGAGCAATCGGCGGTGCTGGTGGCTATGCTGAAAGCAACAACAACATATAGCCCGGTGGCAAATCCTGAGAAATCTCTGGAGCGTCGCAATCTGGTGCTGAGGCAAATGGAGAAGTACGGCTATCTTACGGAAGCAGAGCGAGATTCGCTACAAAAATTGCCGTTAGGCTTGAATTACAGCCCATTGAACCACAACGAAGGCATTGCAACGCACTTCCGGGAGCATCTGCGTCTGGAATTGAAAAAAATCCTGGAAGACTATCGAAAGCCTAATGGTATGGCATATAATATTTATACTGACGGGCTGAAAATTTATACCACCCTGGACGCGAATATGCAGCGTTACGCGGAGGAAGCTGTACACGAGCACCTGAAACAGTTGCAACAGGATTTTTACAAACATTTGCGGGGCGCGCCCGCCTGGGAAAATGATACAACCCTAATATTGGCAATCCATCAATCGCCGCGCTACCGACGGATGAAAGCCGAAGGATTTACTACGCAACATATTGATTCAGTGATGAATACGCCAGTTAAAATGCGCATATTCGATTGGAATAAGCGCGAAAAAACCGTTGCCATGAGTCCGCTGGATTCTATCAAATATTACCTGGGTTTGTTCAACACCGGCTTCCTGGCGGTTGAGCCGCAAACCGGCGCTGTCAAAGTCTGGGTAGGTGGCATTGATCATAAATATTTCAAATACGATCACGTGAAGTCGCGTCGTCAGGTAGGGTCCACGTTCAAGCCGATTGTGTATGCTACTGCCCTACAACGCGGCATTGCGCCGTGCAGTTATACCGGCAATTATCTGCGCACTTACCCGCAATATCAGAACTGGACACCGCACAATGCCGATGACCAATATGGTGGTGCTTACTCGATGGAAGGCGCTTTAATCAATTCGATCAATACCATTTCGGTGAATACCACCATTCGGGTCGGTGCGCTGAATGTTGCCAAAATGGCAAAAGATCTGGGCATCAGCGACGATGTGCCCGGCGTACCCGCTATCGCGCTGGGGGCGCACGAAGCATCGCTGCTCGATATGGTGACGGTGTATAGCACCTTTGCCAACCGGGGCAAGCGACCAGAGTTGCGCTATATCCAGCGAATTGAAACCGCCAGAGGACGTGTGATCTATCAAAACTGGATTGACACCAGCGAGTGGAAACAGCCCCTCACGATGGATCAGGCGGATATGATGACCCACATGCTACGGTCAGCGGTGGACAACGGCACAGGCCGCAGACTGCGTTATCGTTACAAATTTACCAACGAAATTGCTGGTAAAACCGGCACCAGCCAAAGCCACGCCGACGGTTGGTTTATTGGCTACACCCCAACGTTGGTTGCCGGCACCTGGGTGGGTGGCGAATCGCCTTCGGTCCGTTTCCGCGACCTCAGCCTCGGGCAGGGCGCCAATATGGCGTTGCCGGTGTACGCACTGTTTTTGAAAAAGCTACAGGGGAATAAAGACTATGAACAAATTTTTGCAGCGACTTTTCCCGAACCATCCAAAGAAGTAAAGGAAGCCTTGAATTGTGCCAACGTACGCTGGGGGCAGCCGAAAAAAGAAAACACAAACAACACTACAAAGGCAGCGACCGCAGCAGCCGGCGATGTAAGCACCGGCGCTGTAGGTACGCACTAAAAATTGTGGATTGAAAAGTTATTCATCATTGGTCAGGAGAAGATGAGTTGACCGAGTGTATCATCAATAATGAATAATCCACAATTATCTGAGCGTTAACAAGTGTACAAAATACCCCTTGTCAGGCAGTTTGCGAAGGCAGGACTGCCTGATTTTTTTTTACAAAGAAATCAGAATCGGAAAAGGGGAAGACCTTTGAGGATTTGTTAATTTTGGGGAAAATCTACAAACGTCCGTCCGTTTGTAAAAATACCCGAATGAATGACCTTTGACCGAATCCTTTACTATTTGCTCTTATTGGTACTGATCGTCGGCGTATTACAGGCCGTGGGTATTGGTTTCCTTTTTTTCTTTAAACGTTCCGGAGAAAAACGAGCAAACGCTTTTTACGGTTGGTTGCTTATTACTTTTGGGTTAACTTTATTGCACAACGTTTTTCTCATTAGCGGGGCATTGGAGCGCATGCCTATTCTTTCTTATTTACCATTATATTATACATTGGCGTTTCCAACATTATTATTCTATTATGTCAAACTAAATTTATACCCTACTTATCAGTTTATCTGGTCGGATATTAAGCATTTTATTCTGCCGGTCGGGCAATTTCTCTTTTTTGCAATACTACTTTTTACCACAGCCAATGCTTCACTCCCCTTAAAACGTCACTTTTTCAATCCTTTTTTCGGCGCCTTCGAACAATTATTATATCTCACTACGTTTTTTGCTTATATGTATTTCTCCCGTCGCTACATTTCGCAGAAGCAAAAAGAAGTAATCAGCCGTGCTGAACGTCGCCAGATTCTTTACCTCCGCTTCCTCATCCGAATCCTGTTTATCTTTTTTTGTATTCACACGGTTTTCGTGGTAGCGGATTTTATTTGCTACGAATTTTTCGGTATCAACCTGCGAATAGTGAAGCCTTATGCTGCGCTGGGAGCGCTTTCATTTGCTGCATTGCTGTATTGGCTGGGCATCTACGGTTTTCAGGTACTGCTTTGGGGAAGGAGGGTATTTGGAAAAATAAAAACCTGAAGCGCTAAATCTCTTTGAAATCTAGTGCTTTACAAAATTTAAACGCTCTATTATTTTAATCTTTCTTCTTGAAATCGCCGTTTTTCCAGGCCTGGAAAAATTTGCTCCAGGCAACTGGGTTGAAGATATTCATGGGCGGCTGCTGACCAATGTAATAGTACTCACGTGCTTGCTGACGCAGGTAATAATTGGCATTTTCACGACCGTCTGTGGCTACGCCGAGGCTGGCGCGTTCCAACGTCTCTTTGGCGAGATTTTCCGCCGCACGGCGCTGCAATTCTGGTGTGACATCCATTGCCAGAAACTCCAGTTTGAAATGATCGCGGCTGGGCCATGGAAATACAACCGTTTCGGGAAGGTTGTACGCATCCTGCGTCATCAACTGAACAAGAGAATAACGATCGTCTTCCAAATCCATTGGAATTTTATACTCCACTGTTTTATAGCCAATCGCTGAGAAAATAATTACATCGCCCTTCTCTACCACAATAGAGAAAAAGCCTTTGAAATCAGAGTACGTACCGCGTCCTTTGTCCTTCACCAGAATGTTGGTATAAGGTACCGGAAAGAGCTGTTCCGTAGAACCATCCAACACCATCCCTGAAAACTGCACCAGATTTTCATTTTTCTGAGCCTGACTCAACGTAGCCAGGAAAAGAACGAGCAGCGTAGAAAGAAAAAGCGATTTGCGCATCATGAGCGTGTCTTTTTGGCGAAAATAAGGTTTTTCGTTTATTTTAAAACAATACCTCTATTTTTAAGACTCGAAGATCGCCCGAAAGGTTCGTCGGAAGCGGATTTTTAACCTTTTGACAACAGGTGAGCAGGAGTAGATAGTCTGCAGGATACTCCCACGAGCATCCTGCAGAAAAGGCGTTAATTCAGTGCTACACGCAGTACGTCTTCCATCCGGCTTACATAATGAAAAGTCAAACCTTTGACATAATCTGCCTTGATTTCGGCAACGTGCTTTTCATTATCTTTGCACAATACAATTTCTTTCATGCCGGCGCGCTTGGCAGCAAGAATTTTTTCTTTGATACCGCCTACAGGAAGGACTTTGCCACGCAGCGTGATTTCTCCGGTCATTGCCAGGTAGGGCTTCACGGGGCGTTTGGTAAACGCCGAAGTGAGCGCCGTTAGCATGGTGATGCCCGCCGATGGTCCGTCTTTTGGGATAGCGCCTTCGGGTACGTGCAAGTGAATATTGTAATTTTCAAAACATTCCGGCGCAATCTGCAAATCCTCGCTTTTGGCTTTGATCAAGCTGAGCGCGGTGCTTGCAGATTCTTTCATGACATCCCCCAGGTTTCCGGTAAGTGTGAGGTTGCCTTTACCTTTACTCAGGCTGCATTCGACAAATAGAATTTCGCCGCCGACCTCCGTCCAGGCCAAGCCGACCGCCACGCCGGGAGTTGGCTCTTCCTGATACATATCGCGGCTAAAACGCGCAGGTCCCAGAATTGTTGGCAATTCTTCCGGTTTGATCGTCGCATTGTATGGCTCTTCCATCGCCACATTTTTGGCTACATAGCGCATCACGCCTGCGATCTGACGATTGAGCGAACGCACGCCCGATTCGCGGGTATAATCTTCAATAATTCTGGTAATGACGTCCGATGTCAGCTTGATCTGCTTAGCGCTTACGCCATGCGCTTCCCGTTCTTTTGGAATGAGATGTCGTTTGGCAATTTCCACTTTTTCTTCTCTCGAATAGCCACTGATCTCAATGATCTCCATGCGATCGAGCAGCGCAGGCTGGATGGTGCTTAGGGAATTGGCTGTAGCGATAAAAAGGACTTTGGAAAGATCATATTCGACTTCCAAATAATTATCATAAAAAGTAGAATTCTGCTCCGGGTCGAGGACTTCCAGCAAAGCGGAAGAGGGATCGCCGCGAAAATCTTTCCCGACTTTGTCAATTTCATCGAGAATAAATACCGGATTGCTCGAACCGGCTTTTTTTAATGACTGAATAATCCTGCCTGGCATGGCGCCAATGTAGGTTTTGCGGTGCCCACGAATCTCTGATTCGTCGTGTAAACCACCAAGTGACATTCTGACAAATTTGCGCTTCAAGGCTCTGGCAACGGATTTCCCCAGGGAAGTCTTTCCCACACCTGGAGGTCCTATCAGACAAAGGATCGGCGCTTTCATGTCGCCTTTGAGCTTCAGCACTGCCAGGTGCTCCAGAATTCGTTCCTTGACTTTCTCCAAGCCGAAGTGATCCTGGTCGAGTACTGTTTTTACGCGCTTCAGATCAAAATTATCTTTGGTAAATTCATCCCAGGGAAGATCGAGCAGCAATTCCAGGTAGTTCGTCTGAATACCGTACTCTGCCACCTGGGGGCTCATGCGTCGCAGCTTGTTCAGTTCTTTCTCAAAAACCTCTTTAACTTCTTTTGACCACTTTTTCTTTTGAGCACGGATTTCCATTTCCTGGATTTCCGCTTCCTGAGGGTCTTGTCCCAGTTCTTCCTGAATGGTCTTCAGTTGTTGATTCAGGAAATAATCGCGTTGCTGTTTTTCCAGATCGCCGCGTACTTTGTTTTCGATCTGGTCTTTTAGTTCCAGCAACTGCAATTCGCTGTGCATCTGATGCAAGATAAAATCTGCCTTTTCACGCAAATCGCTCATTTCCAGAATCTGCTGCTTGACCGTAATTTTAGAACCCAGGTTGGAGGCGATAAAATTCAGCAAAAAGCTGCTGTTGTTGATATTGCGCAGCATCACGGTTGCTTCCTGGGGAATGTTCGGCGAAAGCTCAATGATGTCGCGTGCCAGGTCGAGAATGGAAGATATGATCGCCTCAAATTCAAGCTTGTCCGACGGTTGTTTATAGCTCAGGATCTCGATACGACCTTCCATGTAGGGGCGCTCGCGCAGCAATTCGGTCAGTGCAAACCGCCGCCGCCCCTGAATGATGGCAGTCGTCGTCCCGTCGGGCATTTTCAACAATTTTAAGATGCGGGCAACCGTACCAATCCTATACAGATCTTCTGCATTGGGCTCCTCTACGTTACTATCACGCTGCGATAACACCGCGATCAGTCTGCCGTGATTATAAGCCCGATTGATTGCTTTGATGGATTTATCGCGCCCCACCGTGATGGGAATCACAATGCCTGGAAACAGTACCGTATTTTTGAGTGCCAGCACCGGCATCACTTCGGGAAACACCTCATCACTCTTGGTTTCGTCGTCTTCATCAATCGAAATCAGCGGCAGAAAGTCTCCGTCGTCCTCAAACCGCTGATGCATAAAATATTCTTCAAACATTCGTCTGTTCTCCATGTCGTTTAAGTCGCTAATGCAATAGGTGAAATTTATTTAACCTTTGCAAAAATGTCAAGTTGTCAGTTGATTTAATTTACTAACATCGTCTTATATTAGTCAATTTTTGTGCCATTTGTAATTAAGTACATACTTGACAACTCCAAAGTTGCCAATTGGAAGGATTTTAAGACAAAAAGGCAGGCTACCTTTCCAAAGGTGGAAGTACGAGGGAGGAAATACGATATCTAAAGTCGTACTTCGCACTTTATTACGCGTTTTCAACCACCGCTTTTCGTTCGATAGATGATTCTTCACCGACAACGGCTACTGCAGGATTCTTTTCCTCTTCTTCAACCTTATCCAACTCAACCCGCAGATTGTCAATAATAAATTCCTGCCGGTCGGGCGTGTTTTTGCCCATGTAATAAGCCAGGATATCGTCAAGCTTGGCATCTTCATTCAAAACAACCGGCTCCAAACGCATGTCGTTGCCAATAAAACCACCAAATTCATCCGGTGAAATCTCACCCAACCCCTTGAATCGCGTGATTTCCGGCTTACCTTTCAGTTTTCTGATGGCATCTTGTTTTTCGGCTTCGCTATAACAATAAAAGGTTTGCTGTTTATCACGCACCCGAAACAAAGGCGTATCCAGGATATACAAATGCCCGTTGCGCACCAGATCGGGGAAAAATTGCAGGAAAAATGTCAGCAACAACAAGCGAATGTGCATGCCATCTACGTCGGCATCGGTGGCGATTACGACGCGGTTATAGCGCAATTCATCCAAGCCGTCTTCAATGTTCAGGGCATGCTGCAGCAGGTTAAATTCTTCATTTTCATATACGATTTTTTTCGTCAAACCGAAGCAATTCAAGGGCTTTCCGCGTAAACTAAAAACTGCTTGCGTTTGCACATCCCTGGCTTTGGTAATAGAACCACTCGCCGAGTCGCCCTCCGTGATAAAAATCGTGGTCGCTTTGCGCAAATCTTCCTCGATTTTTTTTGCGTTATCGTTGAAGTGAATGCGACAATCCCGAAGTTTTTTATTGTGCAAATTCGCTTTTTTCGCTCTTTGATTTGCCAATTGCCTGATACCCGCAATTTCCTTGCGTTCCCGCTCTGATTGTTTGATGCGGCTTTCCAGGGCACTGGCTACGTCCGGGTTTTTGTGCAGAAAATTGTCTAACTTTTCTTTCAGAAAATTCACCACATATGTCCGGATGGTTGGTCCCTCCGGTCCCATATCGGTAGAACCCAGCTTGGTTTTAGTTTGCGATTCAAAGACTGGCTCTTCCACGCGAATGCTCACCGCTGCCACAATCGAAGCCAGGATGTCTTTCCGGTCAAAATTGCTCTTGCCGAAAAACTTCTGAACCGTTTCCACCACCCCATCCCGGAAAGCATTCAAATGGGTACCGCCCTGCGTCGTATTCTGCCCATTCACAAACGAGTAGTACTGTTCGCCATAATGATTGCCATGCGAAATTGCCACTTCAATATCGCCGTTTTTCAAATGAATAATATCATAACGCAACTGCTCCGCCTGCGTCTTGCGGCTCAGCAAATCCAGCAAACCATTTTTGGACTGTATGATCGTGCCGTTAAAATTAATCTTCAAACCCGCATTCAGATAAGCGTAGTTCCACAATTGGCCTTCGAGATATTCCTGGCGGAAACGATATTTTTTGAACACCGATGGATCGGGGCGGAAAGTGACGATCGTGCCGTTTTGGGCGTCTGATTTTTGCACTTTCTGATCCTTTTTCAACTCTCCCTGTTCAAATTCTGCGATCTTAGTCTGCCCATCGCGCACCGCCTGCACCCGGAAATACTCAGAAAGTGCATTTACTGCCTTCGTACCCACGCCGTTCAAGCCGACGGATTTTTTAAATGCTTTGGAATCGTACTTCCCGCCGGTATTGATTTTGCTCACGCAATCAATCACTTTGCCCAAGGGGATGCCCCGACCGTAGTCGCGCACCGTCACCGTGCCGTCTTCCAGGATCACATCAATCTGTCGCCCATAGCCCATTACATACTCATCAATTGAGTTGTCAATCACTTCTTTGATCAGCACGTAAATCCCATCGTCCGCTGCCGAGCCATCGCCCAGCTTGCCAATGTACATCCCCGGTCGCATGCGGATGTGCTCGCGCCAGTCCAGCGATTTGATGTTTTCTTCGGTGTAACTAACTGGATTTAATAAATTATTTTCCATTTATGTCTATTTCTCGTTTTTTATTTGATGTTTTCGGCAACTTTTACATTTTACATTTAGTGTTTTACATTTTGCGGTATAAAAACCCTAGCGGGGTATAGTAATCATAACAAAGTGCATAAGAAACACCCCAACTGAGTAGGTGTGGTACAAAAAGACACCCGGTGCGCCAAATGATTCGAATGATAATTCCAATCCAGCCGAAATTTTTGCATCATTCGGGCTTCGCGTTCTGCATCAAAAGGGCGCAGCGCATCAAGTTCTGTTTTCAGCCGATCTATTCGTTGTAGAATTTCCATTTTTCTCCAAAAAATCTCCACAAAATACTGCTAACTTTGTTACAAACATAGTGAAAATGGCGAATATTTTCAACAAATTGTTTTTTTATTTTTTAGCATCAAAATAAAATTTGCAAAACAAACGCCTTCTCCACCATCCGGGTATCCAGGTACTGAAACGCGCTATCCGCCGCGAGCAATATCTGCAATTAGCCTCATTTTCGGTAATGTTGGCAGTGGGAATTGCTTGCTGTTGTTTTGCTTTTCATGACAATGCGCTCATCACCATCGCCGGACTGACATTTACAATACTGAGTATCAGCGCCTTATATCATTTACGCCAAAACTGGAATGACGACCGTCTGATGCGTCTCCTCGAATACCAGTCCCTACAAATCGTCTGGGTGTACCCCGTGGTGGTGCAGCATGTGCCTTTCGGAATTCACATGTTTCAAAATGGAACTTTGTTTTTCAAACTAATAAATGGCGACGAAATTTCGGTAGTGCTTCCTGCCAGCAAGCTGAAACTTGTCTGCCGCACGCTCAGCCGCCTTCTGCCGCACGCAGCAATCGGCTACAGCAAAGAACGCGAATTGCAATACCGGCAAAACCCCAGACTCTTGATCCGAGGGGAAAAATGAGGGTAACAAGCCGGACAATGACATTTTGTTGGCAGTAAATGCTAAATTTCCGGTAAAAAATGTTATTCACAGACCAATTGCCGGGGAGAACAGCTCATTTGTATGGCGAAAGCTGGCTGTACTTCAGCGGTACCTCTTATTTGGGCATAGCTCAAAATACTGATTTTCAAAATATTTTATATAAAAGCATACATCAATACGGTGCCAACTTTGGCGGTTCGCGTTTATCCAATTTGCGTTTCAACGTTTTTGAGCAAGCCGAAAATCACTTCGCTCAAGGGGCGGGAGCAGAGGCGGCGCTAACGGTGTCGTCAGGCACCTTAGCCGGACAGTTGGTAGTCAAAGCCTTGAAAAAACGAGGCAAATTTTATTTTGCACCAGGTGTACACCCTGCGCTCTTCGGAGAGGGCGATTACTCAGCATTGTCATTCAAGCATTGGAGCGACTACATCCTCCACGAAGCGCAACGCGGCGAACCAATGGTGCTTTTTTCCAACGCCCTAGACCCACTCCGATCTAAAAAACTGGATTTCAATTGGCTATTTGAAATCAAAAAAGAAACTGCCGTTACGCTGGTGCTCGATGATTCGCACGGTATTGGTCTTACCGGCAAGGATGGCTCAGGAATCTTCTCTATTTTACAAAATCCTGAAAATGTAGAAGTTGTAGCGATTGCTTCCCTGGGTAAAGCCCTGGCTATTCCCGGCGGTGTGATTTTGAGCAGCGAGCAATTGATCCGCGAATTCTGGCAAAGTCCTTATTTCGGAGGCGCTTCACCGGTTATTCCGGCGTATTTGGATGCTTTTTTAAAATCGCAGCATTTGTACCAACGAGCACGGCAAATTTTATTTCGAAACGTGTATTTCTTTGCGGAGGCAACTAAAGAATTCGGTTTGTTTGAGAATCTTGCCGATTATCCGGTATTTTACACCTCAAAGAATGAGTTGGCGGATTATTTACAACAACATAAGGTATTGATTTCCAGCTTTTCATACCCTACTTCGCAAGACGATCGCATCACGCGGGTGGTACTGAGCGCCGCGCATACTTTGAAAGATTTGGAACAATTGGTAGCTTTAATTCGGCAATTTATCAGCGCATAAGATTTCACGAAATCATGCAAGTAGCAAAAAAAAAAGTAGTTATGAAGAAAATAATTCTATTATATTTTATATGCATAGGGGTAGCAAGCGGCTTTGCCCAAAAGAATATATTGCAGCAAATCCTTAAGCAACATACTGCTGATTTTGACTCCATTCTTAGCCAACCTGAAAAATATCAGGTGCAAATTGTGTACACACAGATTGACCGAGATGACCGGAATCGCCCGTCTTTCAAGACTTTTACGCATGGTTTGGATACGAATCTCTATTACTACCCGGCGAGCACAGTGAAAATGCCGGCGGCATTTCTGGCATTGGAAAAACTAAATGAGTTGCATATCATTGGTTTGGATAAATACGCACCAATGATCACCGGCTCGGCACGCTACCCGCAAAGCCCGGTTGTAGAGGATTCTACGGCAGCGAATGGCATGCCTTCGATCGCGCATTACATCAGGAAAATCTTTCTGGTGAGTGATAACGATGCGTTCAATCGGCTGTATGAATTTTTGGGGCAAGCGTATTTCAACCAAAAATTATTCGCCAAAGGCCATCACAGCACGCGCATTGTGCACCGGCTGAGCGTAAGCGGCTTCGATGCCGAGGCGAATCGCCACACCAATCCCATAAGTTTTAATGGCGACAGCAAACTGCTCTATCATCAGGGCGAGGTGTACAGCCGTTGGGATGCGAATTTGAATCTTCGGAACCAGCTACGTGGTAAAGGCTACGAAAACAGCGAAGGAAATATTGTGAACGAGCCATTTGACTTTCGCGGACGAAATTTTATTTCAATTTTGGACTTGCACGACATGCTCAAAGCCGTGATGTTGCCCGAAGGCGTAGCGCCGAATGAGCGATTCAATCTGACCGAAGAAGATTACCAATTTCTGTGGACCTGTATGTCGCAACTGCCCGGCGAAAGCCAGTATCCAAGCTATCCGGCACCCGATTATTGGGATAGCTACGTAAAATTCTTCCTCTTTGGCGATACCAAAGAGCCCATGCCCCAAAATATCCGGATTTTTAACAAAGTGGGCGTAGCGTACGGTTTTCTGACGGATATTGCATATATCGTTGATTTTGAAAACAATCTGGAATTCTTGCTCGCGGCGACCATTCATGTCAACGACAACCAGATTTATAATGACGGTAAGTATGAATATGATGCTATCGGCTTTCCGTTTTTGGCGAAGTTGGGCAGAGCGGTGCACAATTTTGAAAAGACCCGCCCCCGGAAGTTCAAGCCCGATTTGAGTAAATATAAATTTGATTACAAGGAATAGATTTCGGACATTAGATATTAGATAGATAATCAACAACTTATGGAACAGCCTGAATCAAACACATCGCCGCTGGTGCTTTCTGCCAGGCAAGAAAAAACACTCTTTTGGCTGGACAAAACCGCTGATTTACTGGACAATCGCTTCCGCATTCCTGGCACAGACATTCGCTTCGGCATAGATTTTCTCATTGGGTTCATTCCTTACGTAGGCGACTTTGTAGGACTGGCGGTCTCTGCTGTACTCGTGCTCGTGATGGCACGCAACGGCGCCAGCGGCATGGTGGGGCTAAAAATGGCGGGCAATATCCTGCTGGATGCGATGGTTGGGGTGTTGCCCATCATCGGTGATATTTTCGATCTGCGCTACAAAGCCAACCGGCGCAACGTGCAACTGCTACAAGAGCACTACCGCGAGGGCAAGCACCAGGGCAGTGCGCTGTGGGCAGTTTTGCTCATGCTGGCGGCGCTGGCAGTAGTGTTTTTCCTGATGATCTACATAGTGTGGCAAGCATTTAGCTGGTTTTTTCAAACGATATTTGAATTTTGACCGGAGGACTATTGGTCTTGATTAAATAAAAAACTCTTTTTATGATTAAAATATCGCTCCTGCCAGTTTTTCTGATCGTTTCGGTTATTTTCGCTTTCGCGCAAAATAAAATCGAATTACACCCAGGCATGGTCATCCGCGAATCGGTGACCATCAAGTCCGGCACTTATCATTTACAATCCACCGATCTTGAAACGCCAGTTATTACCATCACAGGGGAAAATATTACCATTGATTTTAACAACAGTCTCCTATATGGCAAACTTGAAGGGCAAATGCCCAATGAATTCAATGGCTTGGGCATTTTAATAAAATCTGGAAAAAACATTACAATCAAAAATCTACGGGTGCGGGGCTTTAAGGTAGCCTTAATGGCCCAAAACGTGGATCATCTGCAAATTCTGGACAGCGACTTTAGTTATAACTATCGCATGAGATTATACAGCATTCGCGAGCGTGAGAATTTCCAGGATTGGCTGAGCTATCACAACAACGAAAACGACGAGTGGCTGCGCTATGGTGCAGGCATTTACCTTAAGCGCTGCGATCACGCACTGGTAAAAAATGTGCATATCACTCAGAATCAGAACGCATTGTTAATGACCGAGTGTAACAACGGACTTTTTTATAATAATATTTTTAATTTCAACTCTGGTCTGGGCATCGGGCTGTACCGTTCAAGCCGCAACCAAATCATGCATAATCTCCTGAATTTCAACATCCGGGGGCACAGCGAGGGCTTCTACAATCGCGGGCAGGATTCGGCGGGGATTCTGGCGTACGAACAAAGTAATGATAACATTTTTGCTTATAATAATGTAACGCATTCGGGCGACGGCTTTTTCCTCTGGGCGGGCAATTATACCATGGAAACCGGCGCTGGCGGCTGTAATGGAAACCTGTTGTATGGGAATGACTTTTCCTATGCTCCGACCAATGGCGTGGAAGTGACATTCAGCAGTAATAAAATTATTAATAATAAAATGATCGGCTGCCGCTACGGTATTTGGGGTGGGTATAGTTTTAATTCGTATATTGCTGGTAATGAGATCGCTGATAACGATTATGGCATCGCAATCGAGCATGGGCAGGATAATGCAATCGAGTATAATTTGTTCAAAAATAATGATATTGGCATTCAACTCTGGGAACGCCTCACCCAACCGGGCGACTGGGGCTACGCCAAAAAACGAGATGTGCAGAGCCGGGATTATTACGTTCGACGTAATGTTTTCCTAAATGATTCTATTCCATTGAAAATTTCCGGCACAACTCGCGTGGCTATCAACGATGACAATCAGTTCCTGAATTTTAAAAAACTGCTCGTTGCAGAAGAGCCTAATGAGCGTTTCTATTTAGTAAAAAATGATATTTATAGTAATGAAAATCTGGGAGATGCCCCCAAAGATGTCCGCTCCATGAATCGCCTTTTTCCTCTTAAAGAACATAAAGAAGAGGCTACAGCAAAAGCCAACTGGTATATGCCCAGCCTCGAAGCCTTTGCGCCGGAGCCACTTCCAGATGCCATGCAAGTACCAGAAAACCAGTACCTTAGTCGAGCTTACATGCGCATTAATACCTGGGGACCTTATAATTATGCCTACCCGGAAATCTGGCTGGAATCCATTGAAAATGAGACTTATACCTTTGCATTACTCGGCCCGAAAGGCGACTGGAAAGTAAATAAAGTAACCGGATTAAAACTAAATAACACCGCACCGGATGATATAATTATTGGTCAACGTATAAAAAATGTGGATTTAATTGAACTGGAGTTAAGCTACACCGGCCCGGCATTTATTGATCAATTCGGCGAGGTGCATCCTGCCAGCACGCCTTATACTGTGCGGTTTTTGCGCTACGAGCGTCAATTCGACTGGCAGGTGCAATGGCATGCCTATGATGATGCAAGCGATCCATTACAACATTATGATGCATTTAAAAATTTAAAGCAACAGCAACCGCTGAAAACGGAGCAAAGTAAGGGTCTGGCCTACGTCTGGTGGGGCAAGCCCGCCGAGGAAGTATCGGCTGATCAATTTGCAACCTTTGCCAAAACGACCTTTCATATTACAAAAGGTAAATACAAAATCATCCTCACCAGCGATGATGGCGTGAAATTATATTTGGATGGAAAATTATTAATAGACAGATGGAACGTGCATGAATCCACAGTGGATGAAATCGAGGTGATGTTAAATGGCAGGCACACCTTTGAGATAGAGCATTTTGACGCGGTCGGACTTTCGAATCTGGATTTCAGGCTTTTACGTATTTAATTTGAATAAAATTGCTGCGCGGTAATTTTTATCAAACAATCTGATTCGGGTAAACTTTTTTGTATTTCACTCATTACCATTTTATAACCATTTCTACATGACAGTTATCCTGCGTATTGCAAGCATTGTAGCGTCGCTTTTTTTCATAGCGCTGCTTAGTTTCACGGGTTGTATGACCTTCCGCGATTCTGACCAAAAGATTGAACAGTATTTTGAGAAACGAGATCAAGAAATCAGCATCCGACACGTTCCCAATGGGCGCAGCCAGATTCGGTTTGTAGAAACCGCCAACGCCAAAGTAGATACCCTGCCCCTGATCGTTTTTGTGCACGGTGCGCCCGGTTCGGCGAAAGATTTTCAGAAATATCTGACGGACAGCACTTTACTCGCGCACGCCCGCATGATCACGTTGGATCGCCTGGGGTACGGATATTCCAACTACGGATATTCCGAGCCTTCCATTGCGAAGCAGGCAGCGGCTGTAAAAACCCTAACCGACCGGTTTGGAGCGGAAGAGTTGATCCTGGTGGGGCATTCATACGGCGGACCGATCGTCGGCAAATTTGTTATGGATTATCCCGGGCTGGCGGATGTGATCATGATGCTGGCACCTGTGATCGATCCTGATTCGGAAAAGATTTTTTGGTATGCCAATTTCGCCAAATGGGGTGCTACACGTTGGATGCTGTCGAAAGCGCTGCGGGTTTCCGGTGATGAAAAATTCGCCCATCCCGAAGAAATTCGCAAAATCGCTGACGACTGGAATAAAATAAATATTCCTGTAATTCATATCCACGGCATGCGCGACAAACAGCTGGCGCCGGCTAAAGCCAATATCGCATTCAGCAAAGCCCATATTGACCCGGATTTACTGGAATTGATTATCATAGAAAAAACCGGACATTTAATACACTGGACGGATTATGATGTGGTAAAAAAAGAATTATTGAAATTATTAGCAAAATAAAAACGTTACCGGTAAACCATTTTATTCTTACGGATTCATTTTGGCAAAAATCAAACCCGCCAGGGTTGCTTGCAAAACGCCGTAAGCAAACCACATCAATACCATCATCAGAGATACGGCAATTGCACTAAAGGTGATCCACATAGACGGCAGCGTTGCCACCACGCCATACAACAATCCCATTTCAATGCCCCGCAGCA
The DNA here is from genome assembly GCA_964596135.1 of uncultured Saprospiraceae bacterium. Lineage (GTDB taxonomy): Bacteria > Bacteroidota > Bacteroidia > Chitinophagales > Saprospiraceae > JADJNW01. The sequence continues at coordinate 22,543 of CAZQTF010000007.1, forward strand.
GCATCCCGCCTTTGAACAGCCCTTTAAAACGATCCCAAAACCACGCCAGCGCAAAGCTCAGCACAAAGGGATGAACGAAAAACAAAAGAGCGCGGTCATTGCCAGGCCAGAAAATCGGGTTGTAATATTCTTCTACGATCGAGGGGAAAAAATTAATTGTTGCATATAACACGGCATAACTAAATGCCAGCAACACAAAGCCTCCTACTGTACCGGAGAGAAGTATTTTTTTCATTTTGTCGGTTTTTGTTTTGTTAAATTTGGAAATAAAAATATAACAAAAAACTCTTTCAAAGAATGAGAAAAGTCATTTACCGGAGCAGTGTGACATCACCCTCTATCGTTTCGATGCGTCCGTCCGCCAGTTGTACTTCGGCAAAGAAGACAAAAACAGCGCCGTCCATTGGCTTGCCCTGATAAGTACCATCCCAGCCAAAGTTAGGATCATTGGGCTGAAAAGGTCCGGCTTCATAAATCCGATTACCCCAGCGGTCAAAAATCATAAATGAATTAATGCGTTCCACAGTTTGTCCGGCAAAAAGCATAAACACATCGTTGACGCCATCTCCATCAGGAGTGAAAACATTAGGCGCAAACACGGCAGTCGTTTCATTGACAAAGACCATCACCGTTGCCATTGCCTGGCAGCCGTTGACGCCAGTCACAGTGACTCGATAAAGGGTGGTTTGCACTGGTTTTACCACACGAATGAGCAAAGTCGTATCGCCGGTAGAATCAGGTTCCCAGACAATAGACTGAAAATCGGGCGGCATAAGCGTTACAGTCAGTTCGGTCGAATCGCCAAAGTCAATTTCCACATCTTCGCTAATGGAAATCTGAATCGTATCTGGCGCCGGAATGACCACCTGGCTTTGCCATTCGCAGCCATTGCGATCCTGAATGACCAGATCGTATGTGCCCGTAGCAAGATTTTCAAAAATATTTTCTGTGGTAAACGGAGAATCGAATAACGAATACAAGTAAGGTGCGGTGCCGCCTCTTACAGAATCAATCGTCACCGTGGCACTCGCCCGCTCAAAACAATTCGGTTTGATGACGGAATAAAAGCCTTGCTCGATTGCAGCTTCGATGGCTTCCACCGTGATGCTTGCTTCGCCGGTACAACCATTGTCGGCTCTGGTTACCATGACGGTGTAATTACCCACCTTACCTACAGTAGCCGTAGCACTGTTTTGTCCGCTGATAATCTCCCCGTTTTGCGTTACCCAATTATAAGTAAACCCGTTTCCTCCGGTAGCGGAAGCGATGAGTTGGGTGGCCGTCACTTCACAATCAAGCGAAGTAGGAGGCGCGATCGTAATTGTCGGAAGCTCTGTATTGATTGGCACCAACACCCCCACCGAATCGCTGCAGCCGTTGCCCTGATTGGTTAAAACTAATTTGTAATTCCCTGATAAAGTGGCGGTTACAAGCAAATCAGTGTCGCTTAATATCGAACCGTCAGGCGCTGCCCATTGAGCAGTAAATCCGCCAATGGTAGAAGAACGGGTAGCATCAATCGTGGTTTCTATGCGGGTGCAGGTAAGCGGCTCCGGTGATGCAATGAGCAACTCTGGCTTTTTGAAATCCGCACTGATATTAAGGGTTTCCAGGTCTGTGCAGCCGTTTCGGGTATCGGTCACCTGTATTTCAAAAGTGCCGCCAGTAGTGGTTTGCACAACGGGTTGGCTTAAATTTCCAATCAGTTGACCGCTTCCGGCAGCCCGCCATTGAAAAGTCAGGGGTGCTCCGGTTTGCGATAAAGAAATGCTTGCATCCAATGTCACAATGTTATTAATGCAATTGAGGGAAAGGTTTTCCGCATTGGCTATGGCAGCTGTGGGTGGGAAAATATTTTCCCCGACCTGAATGGTATCCCGTTCAATACATCCGCTGACGGCATTGGTCACTTGAAGGATATAAGCGCCAGGGGCGTCCGCTATGGCATTGGGGGCATCAGCTCCAGAAGCAATATTGCCATCGGGGGTGATCCACTGGTAACGAAGGTTGTTGCCGATCACCTGAGGATTAAACCGAATGTTGGTGACAGTACAATTCAGCGTGGTATCAAAACCGGCGAAAACGACCGGCGTTTCAGTGTTTTGAAGCATTTCAACGCTATCAGAAGCAGCACAACCATTGTCCAGATTAGTCACTGTTAAAATATAAATATCCGGCTGTGAAATGGTTGGCATTGGCGTCGTCGAATTTTCGATCGGGCTGCCGTTGCGGGCTGTCCATTGGTAGGAATAATCGGTATTGGACGGTGTCGCGCTGCCATTCAGCACCCAACTGGTTTGATTGCAATCCAGCGTATCGGTTGCTCCGGCGTCTACGGTTGGTGCAATGGTGTTATCCCGCACGTTGACCAATCTTGAAGCGCTGCAAGCATTATCGGTATTGGTCACTTCAAAACGATAGCGCCCTGGCATGGAAACAGTAGTAGTGAGACCGTCCGTACAATTGATCGGATTATCATTTATATCCAATTCGCACCAGCGAAACTGGAAATTACCGTTTCCAGGAAAAGTAGCCGCCATCTTAATCTCCGGATTGCGACAAGTGAGCGTCGTGTCGGGAATAGCCGGGATGACGGGTAAGTCGTCGGAAGTGACGAGCACGCTATCGGTTGCAACACAGCCATTCTGAGCATTGCTCACAGTTAAGAAATATAAGCCGGCGGCGTTGATCGTTGGGGTTAAGGTATTCCCACCGGAAACGATATTGCCGCTCGCAGAAGCCCAATTGTAAGAAATACCTGCCCCTGCCGAAGAACCTACCCCGTCCAAAACAGCTGCCGGAGTGTTGCAGTTCAGGGCCACCGACGGTCCTGCTTCCGCCACCGGGGGCACCGTATCAATTCGTACTTCTACCGAATCTGTTGCAATGCAGCCGGTCATTACATTCAGTACTTCAAGGAAATAAGTATCCGGTCGGTTTACCGCAATGGTTGCACTGTTATTGGGCACGACTGGCTCGCCGCTTTTACTCCGCCAAACCTGAACATATTCTGCGCCATCGGAAGTATTATTACCGCCAATGATTGCAATGGGCTGGGCACAAGAAATCGTTGCCTCTGTGCCGGCGTCGGCGACGGGCGGAGTTGCATTTTCAAACACCTCAAAATCAATGGAAACCGAAAAGCTGGTGCTATTCGTCAGGGTCAGAGTATAGGTACCAGGGGCGTCCACCACCGGTGTAAGTCCATCCGTACCGGAGACAAAATTTCCGTCGGGCGTTGTCCAGACGATGGTACAATTGTCGCAAGGTGCGCACAAGATAGCTTCCAGCGTGATTCGATCGGTGATGCAAGTCAAAGTATCTGGTTGCGCTCCCTGAACGCAAATGTCGCAGCTTTGTCGGGCAACTGTAACGGTATCGGTCACGGTACAATCATTATCCAGATTTCTAACCGTAAAAATATATTCTCCGGCAGTATTCACCTGCACAACCGGCTGATTGGGAGCAGATTGAATGCCTGATCCCGTCCAGTTATAATCATAATTACCAACAGGCGGGTCAACAAAAGCCTGCAAGGTCAAAAAAACTGAATCGCAAACGATTAGTGTATCGCCAAACGTGACGGTGGGAACGCCCTGTTCAATGGACACATCCACCGAATCTCGGGCGGTACAACCATTCAGTACGTTCCGAACTTCCAAAAAATAGCGCCCCGGCTGGGTAGCAAATTCAATGGCATCATTCCCAATGAGATTACCGGAAGTATCGGTCCAGGTGTAGCGAATATTGGCACCCTGGCTGGAATTACTTCCGTCTAAAACGGCATCAGGCGCAGCACAGGTGATCAGCCCGGTATCACCGGCATCGGCAATAGGCGGCGTTCTGTCCAATGCTACAGTGGTCAGTGAAGTATCGGCGCAGCCACTGCTGGTATCGGTCACGATCAATGTATAAGTGCCAGGAGCATCGGCAACGATGGTACGGGTATTATTCGGACCAACGATGTTTCCACCCTGGGTTTGCCATAGGTAAACGATACTGGGCCCGGTTGAAGAATTGCCGCCAAGGGTTGCGCTGGAGACAATGCAATTGATCGTATCCCCATTTCCGGCATTGGCAACTGGAGCATTCAGATCCTTTGTCACTTGCACCGTCGCAGTATCTGTACACAAGCCGTTTGCGCTGATGATAAGCAATTGGTAGTTGCCGGGTTCATTGACTACTGGCGTAGGCGTATCGTCGCCACTCACGATGCCAGGACCCGACCACTGGTAGGTTTGACCTAAACTTTGGGAGGAGCCACTTGCATCCAGCGTCACCTGTGGATTGGCGCAACCCAGCGTACCAGGCGGAGCGACTACCGCATTAGGCGCATTTTGCGTAGTTTGCAGAATAGTCACCGTATCACCTGCCACACAAGTCGTTCCTGTCGCCGATTGGGTAACGAGCAGCGTATAATCTCCGGGATTAGTCACCTGAATAGCCGAAGTATTACCAATTTCGAGTCCATTGGTATCCAACCACCGAAAACTCAAGCCGCTAGTGGGAGTTGAATTGTTTCCATCCAGAGTAACGGAGATACTTTCACAATCCAGATTGCCCGAAGCGGTAATGATAGCTTGAGGCGCCAGTACTGACAAGGTCAGATTGACAATGCTGTCGCAGCCTGCTGCCGAGGTCAGTATAATTTGATAGGTGCCGGAAGTGTTAAAGTTTTGATTACCAATCGAATAACTTTCGCCCTGACAAATACTCGCGCTGATATTGGTTTCGATACGATCCAGTACGGTAAGCGTGAGATTGACTGTGCTATCGCAACCATTCACGGTCGTTAAAACATCGGAATAAGTACCGCTGGCGGTGTAGACCGAAGTGCCTATCATTACAGAATCGCCCTGGCAAATGGTTTGGGAGAGATTGGTAACCGCCGGGGCAAAAACGGTCAGCGTCAAATGCACCAGACTATCACAGCCACCCGAAGCGGGTAGCGTGATGTCGTATTCACCAGTGGTATTAAAGGTATTGCTTCCCACCTGAAAAGTTTCGCCCTGGCAAATGCTTTCGTTCAGAAACGTCGTATCGCCGGGCGCGGTAATGGTGACTTCGACACAGTTGTTGTTGATTTTCCCGCAGTACAGCAACAGATTGCCATTCAGATCGGACCGAAGCTGGCTCAGACTTGCGCTGCTATTGGGAATGGGAAAGCTATCGCGGTCGGTCTTTTTGTATGATAAGCCACAAACAGTGTAAGTTCCGGGGGCAAATCCACGCAAATCGGCAAGCGAGTCATATCCTACGATCACGTCGTTTTGACTGATAATGTAAGTATAGGCATATTCGGCAGTATCTGGCGGCAGCCCGGTGTAAACCGGCGGAATGTTCAAATCCAGCGCGGCATCACCCTGACAGGTGCTTACATCGGGATAGGAAGCCAGGCTACCGACATCGGCGAAGCAGCACAGAAAGCCGCGTTCGTCGCACAGGCGCAGCCGAAAGCCAATGATCGCGCCCTGATATACCGAAGGGTTGTTGCGCACCTCAATCGTCCATTGCCCATTGACCGGACCTGTGTCAAAATCTTCCAGACAGCCGTTGTAGGGATAGTAAGACCCCGTGTAACGACCACCGCTGACAAAATTTCGGGGTTGGTTGTTGTCCCATTTAGCCACATATCCACTATCTGGCACCGCTGAAGCGGCGCAGGGTACAAAGGTAATATCCCAACGGGCGCCAAAGGTAAATGCTAATGCATCGGGTGAGTTGGGTCCCATTAATTGTACTTCCTGCCCCGAGGGAGAGATCACCCACAATTCCATATTTTCGGAAAATTGATGCAGGAACTCAATTTCAATGCCGCAAATACCCTGGTTGGGAGCGGCGAGATCGTCATTAACCACATCGGTTACGTCAAAATTGTACGTAATGGTTCGGTTAGGACCGATCAGAATAGTATCGGTGATGCCACAGTTCTGACCGATTGCCAGCAATGGAAGGAGGATGATATGCCACAGGATTGAAAATCGTCTCATAATTACGAGATGTGCAAGCTGCTTTTTGGGAACGCCAGGATTAAAGCGATAAGCACTCCAAGTTAACCTCTTGAAAGCTTAAGATTTAGATCCGGCATCCATCTGATCACCAATAGCCTCAGCCACACGAATTTGGGATTAAATAGTTTTTATACTCAAAGTAAAATTGGACTTTGAGAGCCGGTTTGTCGAATGCTTGTTCATCGGGCAGTAATTCAGCATAAGGCTACAACGTATTTTACGTTGTGTTTGATACTTCAAAAGTCAAAATTAGCATAATTTCGTTGAAGCATCGTCAAAAAAAAACGGAAGCTTAGCGCTTTTGAATGAGAAACGGAATTGTCGCTAGCTCTGCTTCGCTTCTGATTTCCAGAACATACCAGCCGGAGGGCAAATCGCTGCAATCCAGCCATTGTGCCGGATTGCCATCTGCGAAAACGATCGCCTGGCGCTTTACTTCCTGCCCCAGCATGTTGACGACGCGAACGCGCGACCCAACTTGCAATCTGCCTTTGAAGGACAGTTGAAATTGCCCGGAATTTGGATTGGGAGATAGTGCTATTTTATCCTGAAACGCCTGATTGGTGACAAAAGTTGTAATGATTGCCACCATCCTGTTGGTAGTCGTCGAGCCGCAGGCGTTGGTCACCGTAAGTTCCACCATGTAGTTACCGCCAGAATCGTAGGTGTGCGTTGGCATGGTGTCCGTTGAAGTCTGTCCATCGCCGAAATGCCAGAAATACTGCCATTCGGGATTTACGATATCTGGTTTGAACGTCACTTCTGTGCCGCCAACGGTATGCTCAAAATCTGCCGTTGGCAATGGTAAAACCGTGATGTAATTTTCCAGAATCAAAGAATCGGCGCCCCAGAAATTTTCTACCCGCAGGCTCACAGGATAAGTGCCAGCACCATTGTAAGTGACCAGCGGATTGTCCGCATCCGAAAGCTCAGGCGCTCCGCCTGGAAAATGCCAACGCCGCCGCACGATATCCCCACTCGAAAGATCATTGTACTGCACTGAAAACGACGGACATCCTTCTTGGTGGTTGCTACCGAAATTCGCCTGAGGCACTGCACCGCTCAATTGAATATTTTGCGTACTCGTATCGCTGCCGCATTCGTTTGTAGCAATTAGGTGCACCGCGTAGGTGCCTGGCTGCGCATAAGCGTGTGTAATTTGTTGAGTATTGTCAGCGTTGCTACCGTCGCCAAAATTCCAGACCAAACTTTGCGCATGGTCGGATTGGTTGGTAAAAGTGACCTCATTTTCAGCGCGGGAATAAGCAAAAGCCGCTGTGGGCTTGCTTTTTACGATAATAAAATTGTTTTTCGTCACCATTGCATTGCCAATCGCATTGCGAATCGTCAGAGAAACTTTATAAGTGCCTGGCTGTAAGTATTTTACACTCGGATTGCGCTCATTGGAAGATGCGGGCACCCCACCAGGAAACTGCCATTCAAAGCTGGTCGCATTTGCCGATGACTGGTTCTGAAACTGTACCGTCAACGGCGCGCATCCCGTTGCATTTTGTGCTGCAAAATCTGCCGTTGGCGCCGTTTCAATGATCACGCGCTGCATAACGGTGTCCGCGCCGCAGGCATTCCGGGCAATGAGCTGAACGTCGTACGTGCCATCGCTGCCGTAAATATGCGTTGGCTGAGTGCTGTTGCTGCTGTTACCATCTCCAAAAAACCAGGTAAAACTGATTGCATTCGCCGAATTGTTGGCAAAAATAACAGACGCCGAACCCGGCGTAGCCGTTGTTGTAAATGCCGCCACAGGCTGATCCAGTACGGTGATATAATCTTCCAGCCGCAGTGTGTCGAAACCGCCGGGGTTGCTGACGACCAACTGAACACGATAAGCTCCAGGCTTGATGAAAGTCAGATGCGGATTTTCCAACAGCGTGGTCAGCGTATCTGCACCAGTAAATATCCATTGCCAACTATTGGCGGTTGCCAGCGATTCATTAAAAAACTGCACCGTCAGCGGCGCGCAGCCGGAAGTTACATTTGCCGAAAAGGCAGCCTGTGGCTCGGCAAGGTTTTCGCAAGTGGCTATACAGCCGGGCATATCGAGTACCGTTCGAAAGTAGGCGTTGATGGTATTGACGGAAGTTGGTGACCAGGTGCTGACATTTTCAATGACTGGCGCCATGATGTAGGGCGAACCGGTAGCATCGTGGCGAGCGTTCAGGTTGTGTCCCAGTTCGTGCGCCTGCAAAGCACGCATAATGTTGGCATTCGCCGAATATCGCCGCAGTACATTGTAACGCTGATTGCCACAAAGCACACCGTAATAGCCACCTCCGCCGATGTTATTGTCCAGTACGCGCCCGGTCCAGAATGTTGCCACATCATAATCCACGCCAAAACCGCCGGCATTGCCCCAATCGCGAAAATTTGCCAGCAGGGTCTGAAAATTAGTCAGCGGTTGCCAGGGATCGCAGGTGTCGCAGGTAGAGACGTACAAGGTTACCGCTTCAAAACGAATGGTATGCTCAAATTCATCGTCGTAGTTGGTATTCACTAAATTTAAAATGCCCAATACATAATTTTCCAATACTTCCACGCTGCCAAACTGCTGAAACATCAGATAATCTGCGGCTAAAGCAATTTCCACAGTGTAACAGGCGCCGGCTGATTTTTGCCAATCAGCTTTGTTGGTCGCTGTTTCCAATTCAACGGCAGCGCAATGACCGTTGGGATTCGACAGCACATCCGATGCTTTGTACAAAACATAAACGTCGAAGCCTTCTCCTTGTCCAAAATGCCGAGCCGGCTCGATAAACCAGGTCGTTTCGCCTACCTCAAAAGCACCATAAATAAAGCCTGCCGCCAACGTCAACCGGCAAGCGCCTTTTTCCGGCGATAACACCCCACCTCCGTAATGTTTTGTCCCATTGCCTGCAATTTTACGAATGCCTTTCGCATCGGCAATTTGCACTTTATAATTTGCCGCTTGTATATTTTCTTCTGTTAGTTCGATTTTCCAATGTTGCGCCGCATCCAACACGAGTTCTACCTTTGCATCAAGGGAATTTTTTTGAAGATAAGCCAGCAAAGCCCGGCTATCCAGCGAAATGATCTGATAATCAGCCAGTTCTTCCTGCCAGTGTAAAAATTTTTCTTTGGGGAATACTTTGGCGGTAAATATTTCCTGGGCGACAATCGGCAATACCGGATTTATGATCGCTATGATTAAAAAAAATAATCGAAATGTTAGATAAAATACATTCATGGCCAAGCTATTGAATAAACCTTTCGGCTAAAAAAACAGTCGTCTGTTTGTTTGTCATAAACAGCAGCAATGCGGAACCATGATTTCAAACGTTGGGAATTCAAATGTTTTGTAGCTGCTGAACATCATTTTTAAAATTCTAATATTCCACATTATTTTTACAAAAAAATACCAATTGAATGAGAAAAGCAATCAGAATCAGCATGTTGGTCATTGTAGCGCTATTTTTTTGGCAAGTGTCAGCCGAAGCGCAGCGCCGCGATAGCCGAAGCCAAAAACAAAGTGATTTTGCCAGTCGCCTATGGTACGGTGGTGGTGTCGGATTGGGTTTTTCTGGTGGCAATCAGGAATCTCTGTTTCAAATCGGACTTTCGCCAATGGTGGGGTATAAGATCATTGAACCGTTTTCGATTGGTCCTCGCGTCAATCTGCTTTATTCGCATTATCGTATCAATTTCACGGGCAATGTTGAGAGTGCCAATGCGCTGTCGTGGTCGGCAGCAATGTTTTCGCGTTACAAAATTGTCCGCAATATTTTTGCCCATGTGGAATACGAATTTGAAAATGCGGCAGTCTTCTCTTATGGGGTAGATGGATTGGAAACGCTGCGTCGCGAGCGAAACAACTTCTACATTGGCGCGGGTTATAACAGCGGTGGCGAATGGGGCTATGAAATTGTGTTGCTCTATAATACCCTCCAGCCGGAAAACGACATTAATCCGCCATTCAGTTTTCGCATCGGTTTTACCCGCAATTTTTAAATGAATCGGCATTGGGTCGGAGTTCGGTTATCAAAATCTGCGGAATTCTTACTTTTTAGGTACAATAAGTTGAAAAGTGGAAGCACGAAGCATGTAACAATCATAAACTTCGTACTTTCCACTTCGCACTTCCCTAAAACCCTACACTCAACCCCAGTAGAAAATTGGTGCCCGCCTGCGGGTAAAAGCCTTGGTCAATCAGCAAAGTATCATCATAAATGTAGCGGTACGACCAGGCGTTGGTTTCGTATTGGGCGTTGAAAATATTTTGTACGAGCAGCGTGAGGGCAATTTCCTTGGCAAACGCGGGTTGCAGCGCATAACGCAGGCGTGCGTTGGCGAAGTTGTAGGCCTCTATCACGTTGTTTTCGTCGGAGGTGTTGTCAATAAATTGGCGACTCACATATTTATTCGATAATGTAATATCCAGAGCATTCAGTGGGCTCCAGGTGAGTTCCAAACCAGCGATAACATTGGGAGAAAAAGATAAATCTGCGTTTTTCCGCTCGATGGCGCGTTGTTCCAGCCAGTTGAAATCGGCGTCATACACATCCACAAATTCGGTAAAGGCTTCAACTTTATTACGACTAAATGTGGCATTCCCATCCAGCCTTAATGTTGGTAATAACTGCACGCCGCCCATGAGTTCCAAGCCGAGGCGGTAGCTGCGGTCAATGTTCACGCGGGTGAACGCGCCAACGTCGTTGATCTGCCCATTGAGCGCCAACTGGTCGCGGTAGTACATGTGGTAAATATTCGCGCCAAATGCCGCTTTTTTCCAGGTTTGCCGAAAACCAATCTCGGTGTTGTACAAACGCTCGGGGCGCGGACGGCTGCCAGGAGTGGATTCAGTATAGTCGTTGCGATTCGGTTCACGATTTGCCACCGCGAAGGAGGCATACGCTTCGGCATTGTTATGGATTTGATAAAACAGTCCGGCTTTAGGATTGAAGAAAGCCAGGGCGACGGACTGCTCTACATTCTCCAAATTTTCATTATACCCAAGAAAATCGTACGTTACACGACGGTATTGCAAATCGAAGTAGGCGTTCCATTTAGGTGCGAATTCATAATTAAATTTGGTGTAAATATTGAAATCCCCTTTTCGGGCATCATTATTATAATATTTATCGCCGAGTTCGGTAGGCGCAAATTCCGCCCAAATCACCTTGCCATAGTGCTCCCCCTCGTAGACGTGCCAACCGCCACCGAGCGTCGCGTCGAGGCGATTTTTATTATAATTCAAACTGTAAACAGTGCCATAGAAATGATTGTCCAACCAAAGCTGGCGAACGAGATTGGTGGTATTTACCTCAATGTCACCAATTTGCATTGGTTCAAAACCATAATCTGTAAACAATTGATTAGCTTTGTATTGCTCAAAATAGCCAAAGCCTCGTGTATAGTGCAGGGCAGCGTTTGCATTCCAATGATTTGCAATTTGATTATTGTATAATAACTGGTAATGCGTCTGCCGATAATTATCTACTTCATTATCATAAGGTTCACCTACTTTCTCCGTTCCAGCGGAATTGTAATTTCTCAAATCCGGATCGTCTAAATACGCTGCAGGCACGCCGTTCCAGGCTTGGTAAGTAATTTCATGTCCGGAAAATAAATTAAAGCGGAGCATGCTTTGTTTGCCGACCATCGCGCCGGATAAATAATAGGATCTTAAATCGGAGGAAGCCCGCTGAATCCAGCCATCGGAAGTAATTTGCGACAAGCGCCCGTCAATCGTAAATTTATCATTTAGTAAACCTGTGCCAAATGTAATATTTCCTTTCCATGTGTTAAATGAACCGGCAGAGCCATTTACGAAAGCGTAAGCTTCGGGTTGTAATTTCGATGCGTTCAAATTAATCGTTGCGCCAAAAGCGCCCGCGCCATTCGTGGACGTACCCACGCCCCGCTGGATTTGAATATCATTGGTTGAGGTAGCAAAATCGGGCAGGTTGACCCAAAATGTCCCTTGCGATTCAGCATCGTTGTAAGGAATACCATTAATGGTGACGTTGATGCGTGTCGGGTCGCTGCCGCGAATCCAGATGCCGGTGTAGCCGATGCCTGCGCCCGCATCGGAGGTCACCACCGTGGAGGGCGTCCATTGCAGCAGGAAAGGCACATCCTGACCGAGGTTGTTTTCTTCGAGTTTTTCCTTGCGCAAATTGACGAAAGTCATGGGCGTACGCTCCCCCGCACGGGTAGATTTGACGATGAGTTCGTCGAGTTGAAAATTTTTTTCCTGTAGTGTGAAATTGAATTCGTTGCTGCCCGCTTGTATCTGAATCATTTGAGCCAGCGTTTCAAAGCCGATAAAGGAAATCTGGATTTGATAAGTCCCGGGCGGCACGTTCTGCAGGCGATAGGCGCCACTGGCATCCGTAGAAGCGCCAAGTTTGATGCTGGAAATCAGCACATTCGCTCCAATGAGCGGCTCGTTTTGCGCATTCATAACTTTGCCGGTGAGTATCGCTTGTGCCCGAGCGGCGAGTGTCAGCAGCAGCACAACTGCCATTGCAATTGACTGTTTCATAATGCATTAGGTTGTTAAGATGAATAATCCGCTACTTCAGGGGCTGAAGCGCGTGTTACCCAACAAAACACCATTGAAAAAATTGATAATTGTTGATTGTTTTTTGAAAGTCGCTCTAATAAAAGCTGCATATCAACAATTTACAATCAATTATCCCTTTCCGGCATTACCCGGGCAGGTTCAATGGGTATGATCTCAGCCTGTGCTTCATTTACCATTTGTGATTTACCATGTCGCGTTTTTGCAATGGTCAATGAAAAGTAAGGCACCCCGAATGAGAAAGTATGCAAAGATAAGACGCAAGACGCAAAATTCAAAATGTAAGAACATATCGCTCAATATTATCAACCCTGAATAGAGACCCGCAGTGCTTCTACAACTTCAATTCCCTTTTGTAAGCGTTCTTGTTGATTACCAGCAATTTCGACAAAAGGAACACCCAGCGATATTAATTCATTTTTATATAAATGGTACAATATTTGGCGGTCTTGCAAATCAGGATGTTCACGTAACGGATCGTCTTCCCAGGGTAAATCAATATCACAAAGCAGATGCAACGAATATTGCTGCTGCTGCAATTGTTCTTCAATCCAGGGATGTACCAGGTCATATTTGTATCTCAACCAGATTTTAGCAACAATCAATTCGGTGTCGCAAAATAACAAACCGTTTGCCTGCTGCGTCCAGATATTCTCCCATTGCAATTGTCCTTTGGCGATTTCCAGGACATCCTCCGGGGTATAGGGGCGGCGCAGACGGCTCAGATAAAAGCGGGCGTATTCGGGAACCCAGAGTGTGCGGTAGTGAGCAGCCAGTTCACGGGCAAGCGTTGTTTTTCCGGTAGATTCAGGTCCGGTAATCGCAATTTTAAGCATTTTCTGATAAATATATCTGATATTCTTTTATTTATAAAAGAATGATAAAGATTCAAATCGGTTGATATTTTGTGCAGATTTTGCCAATCTTAAAGACTTGCGAAATCTCATGAACTATTCAAAGATACAAGATTTAAGGGGGAAATGGTAGCGTAAACCATAAGAGGAATAGGCACATAACAAAAAGCGCGATAAATGGCAGATTTCAAAAAAATTAGATCGTATTATCATTTTAAAACAGGCTGATTTCAAGCAAAATTACCCTTTTTTTATTTTGTATAAGTCGTTTTTTGTTTTAAATATGGCATTTTTAGTTTAAAGATGATATTTTACGTTTTAAAATTGGCATTTACCAGATACAAACACCCTGATTTGATGACAGATCAGGGTGTTTGTGTTTTAAAATTTACGTTATTGAAATAATTATAA
>CAZQTF010000008.1:0-33792 GCA_964596135.1 uncultured Saprospiraceae bacterium
TCTGTCAATGAACTCAATTTTCAAAATTTATGCGCTGCGTAATATCAGTTTTTAAATTAAACTAACCATGATTAAAACCGATGTACTCATCCTTGGCTCTGGCATTGGCGGCTTATCTACAGCGATTCAAATTGCTAGAAAGCGATCTGACCTGAAAATCACCGTACTGACCAAAACCAGCGAAGGCGAAAGTAATACCCGCTATGCGCAGGGAGGCGTGGCTGCTGTGTGGAATGAAGACTTGGATTCGTTTGAGAAGCACGAAGAGGATACGCTCGATGCAGGCGACGGCTTGTGCGATGAGCATATTGTAAAAATTGTAGTAAAAGAAGGACCCGAGCGGGTGCGCGAGATCATTGAGTGGGGTGCTCGTTTTGATAAAAAAAGCGAAGCAGAATATGATTTGGGTCGCGAAGGCGGGCATTCGGAGAATCGCATTTTGCACTACAAAGACCTGACCGGTTGGGAAATACAGCGCACCCTGATTGCTAAAGCCCATGAGTTCAGTAATATCGAAGTGCTGGAACATTATTTCGCGGTGGATATTATCACCCAGCATCATCTTGGCTACATGGTCACCCGCTTGATGCCGAATATCGAATGTTATGGCGCCTATGCGCTGAACAAAACCACCGGCGAAATCGAAAAATTGCTGGCAAAGGTAACTTTAGTGGCTACTGGCGGTACCGGGCAGGTTTATCGCGCTACCACCAACCCTGTGATTGCTACCGGCGACGGCATTGCCATGGTGTATCGTGCCAAAGGTTGGGTGGGCAATATGGAATTTGTGCAGTTTCATCCTACGGCATTGTTCAATCCAGCGGGCGAAAACCCGGTTTTTCTGGTGTCGGAAGCGGTACGCGGCTTTGGCGGGATTTTGAAAAACCGCAACGGCGAAGAGTTTATGCACAAGTACGACGAACGTAAATCGCTGGCTCCCCGCGACATCGTTGCCCGTGCCATTGATAATGAAATGAAACTCAGCGGTGATGAGTGCATGTTTCTGGATTGTCGCCACTTAAATAAAGATGCTTTTATCGCGCATTTTCCGACGATTTATGACAAGTGTCGGAGTATTGGCGTTGATCCGATGAAAGACATGATACCAGTGGTGCCAGCCTGTCATTACATGTGTGGCGGTATCAAAGTGGATGAAATGGGGCGAAGCACGATTCATCAGCTTTATGCCTGCGGCGAATGCACCTCTACGGGCTTGCACGGCGCCAATCGCCTGGCCTCCAATTCGCTGCTCGAAGCAATGGTATTTTCCAAACGTATTGCAGAAGATATTTTGCCCAAAATAGACAGCCTGACTTTGCGGGAGGAAATCCCCGATTGGGATGCCCGCGGCACCACCGACCCCAAGGAAATGGTGTTGATTACGCAGAGCCTGAAGGAACTCAAGGAAATCATGAGTAGCTATGTGGGCATTGTTCGTTCCAATGTGCGTTTGAAACGTGCTCTGGATCGCCTGCATTTGCTGTATCGGGAAACGGAAGAACTTTACCATTCTACCACGATTTCACCGCAATTGTGCGAGTTGCGCAATCTCATCAGCATTGCATATCTGATTACGAGAGCTGCTTCCATGCGCAGAGAGAGCCGAGGGTTGCACTATACAACGGATTATCCAGAAAAGCAGGGGTTTGTACAGGAATCGTTGTTGTAAGGGCGGATCAAAGCTCAAGTCGGGCGATTGCTTCCCAAACGGATTCCGGCTCGAAGCCTCTGCCGATGACATACTGCGCAATTTTATTCCGCCGGATAAAGCCATCGGTTTCGGAGAGTGATACTGCCTTTTTACGAATGACAGTTTCGAGCGTTTGCAGGTAATCCGCGTCAGGGATTTCTTCCATTGCCTTGCGAATGCTGTAAGCGGAAATATCGCGGCGCTTCAGTTCCTGTACAATGCGACGGCGACCCCACTGCTTCATTCGAAATTTTCCGCGGGCGTACGCGCGAGCAAACCGCTCTTCGTTCAGAAAATTATCAGAGATCAATTGAGCAATCATCTCTTCCAGATCGTCGCCGTAAATGCCCAGGCCCAACAGTTTGCCCCGCACCTCCTGATGCGAGCGTTCCTGATATGCGCAGTAGCGTTGCATTTTCTGTAAAGCTTCCGATTTTGATGACCTTCGCTTCATTATTCACAAAAGTTTAATATTTTTGTTGCAAACCCGTCTTTTTCAATTTTTTTGCATCTAAACATTTCAATTTTTCACATAACATTGAATAAAGTATGAAAAATTTCTTCAATCTGGAAGAATTAGGCAGCATTATCACTGCCTATGCCCCCAAAGTAGTGGGCGCTATTTTAACACTGTTAATTGGTTTCTGGATTATCGGGCGCATTACACGTGTGGCAAAGCGAACGATGGAGCGCAATCAGTTTGATGCCAGTATCACACCATTCCTTTCGTCCATTATCAACGTGGGCTTGAAAGTGTTGCTGCTGCTGAGCGTGGCGGGCATGTTTGGGGTAGAAACTACCTCCTTTGTGGCAATTTTCGGTGCGTTGACACTGGCAATTGGTATGGCATTGCAGGGAAGCTTGGGCCATTTCGCCAGCGGTGTATTGATTTTGATTTTTAAACCCTATAAAGTTGGGGATCTCGTATCCATTGGCGGCGGAAATACCGGCACGGTCGAAGAAATTCAGGTGTTCAATACTATGTTGAAAACACTGGACAACAAGCGCATTATTGTGCCCAACGCAGTAGTAACAAACAACGTGATCACCAATATTTCCGGGCAAGGCACCATTGGTGTTGAATTTACTTTTGGCATTAGCTACGGCGACTCGATTGACAAAGCGCGGGAGGTCATTCTAAAAGTAGCGAATGAATGCCCTTACATTCTCAAAGACCCGGCGCCGGCAGTAGTGGTAGCATCCTGGGGTGATAGCTCGATTAATCTGGCGTCGCGTCCGTTTTGCAAAAGCGAAGATTACTGGAATACCTACTTTTACATGCATGAGCACGTGAAAAAAGCATTCGATGCGAATGGCATCAACATACCATTCCCGCAGGTGGATGTGCGTATGATCAGCCCCAAGGGCAATTAAACAGGAAAATTTTACCTGCGTCCTTGCATCCTGTGCGGTTAATGCCTAATTTTGCAATGGTGTTAAAATTAATGCGATTCTGGTCCCATAGCTCAGTCGGTTAGAGCATCTGACTCATAATCAGAGGGTCCTTGGTTCGAGCCCAAGTGGGACCACATGCTTTCTTTTTTTCCTATCTCTTTTGATTAAGGTTTCATACCTACTAAAGATTCATTTCAATAGATTTTATCTTCAAAAAAAACGTCCACATCATTGGCGGTGATATTTTCGGCGTAACAGCGGCATTGGAACTGCAACGGCGTGGCTACACGGTTGCTGTGTTCGATCGGGGCAGGCTGCCGCATCCGCAGGCATCTTCTACCGATATTACCAAAATGATCCGGGGCGACTATGGGGCAGACGAATTTTATACCGAGCTTATGCACGAGGCCTTCCTGGGCTGGGACACTTGGAATCGCTCGTTTCCAAGCCCATTGTACCACCAAACCGGTTTCCTGATGCTGATGTTGCAAACCATGCAACCGGGGTCTTTTGAAATGGAAAGCATGCGGGTGATGGCGCAGCGCGGATATCCGGTTCAGCGCCTGAGCCAGTCGTTTCTGACGCAACGCTTCCCGCAGTGGCATGCCGACCGCTATCCTGATGGCTACTACAACGCCCGTGGCGGCTGGGCGGAAAGTGGTAACGTGGTGGCGCAACTGATCACAATAGCCCGTCGCGAAGGCGTTCAGTTTTATGAAAATACAGGCTTGAAAAGCCTGATCGAAGAGCAAGGCAAAGTGACTGGACTGGTCACAACCACGGGGCAGCAATTCCGAGCAGACCATACGATTGTAGCCTTGGGTGCCTGGACACCCTCGTTTGTGCCGGAATTGCAGGATTGCCTGAAAGTAACCGGGCAGCCGGTTTTCCATCTGTTGCCGGAAAACCCGGCGCGCTTTCGGGACGAAGTTTTTCCGGGCTGGAGCGGAGATATTTCCCAAACCGGCTGGTATGGGTTTCCGGTACAGTCAGACGGCGTAGTAAAAATTGCCAATCACGGCATTGGGATTGCCAAAGAACCGGATACCGAAATGGACATTCCGGAGCAATATTTCACCGCGCTGCGGCAGTTTTTAGCGGAATCTTTGCCTGCATTGCAAAACGCGCCGATCGTGAAAACCCGGATTTGCCTGTACTGCGATAGTTGGGACGGCAATTTTTATATTGATTACCATCCTGATAAACCCGGACTTATGGTGGCTGCCGGCGGCAGCGGTCATGGCTTTAAATTTGCACCGGTGCTGGGCACCATCATTGCCGATGTGCTGGAGCGGAAAGACAATCGTTTTGCGCATCGCTTTCGCTGGCGGATTAAAGGCGACTATCGCTTTGAAGCTGCCCGTAGTACCAGTTTTTAAAGAAAAGCTTGGCTCATCACGGTTCAACCATTATCTTTGTAACAGCAATTTCGAGTTGGAATATCACACACAAACGCTTGCCTCATCTGTTTCGCACGAAATTCAGGTCATTTTTCCGTTGTTTTAAACCAAAAGTATTGGAGGCAATTTTATCCTTACCGCATCGCTACAAATGGCTGGTACCGGGCTTCAAGGTGCTGCTGATCCTGCTGCTGATGTGGGCACTGTACGCTGAGGTGCTGTCCCGCGAGGATTTCCCGGTCATGGTCGAAACCTTCCGGCAGGAATTGCAGTGGTCGGGCTTGCCTTTGTTGCTGCTGGCGCTGGTGCTGATGCCCGTCAACTGGGCGTTGGAAACCCTAAAATGGCGAACGTTTACCCAGAGTTTTTCGCGGCAGGATTTCTGGCATTCGTACCGGGCAGTTTTGGCTGGGGTCGCCATATCGCTCATCACCCCAAATCGCATTGGCGATTACGGCGGGCGGGTTTTATTATCCGAACAACGGCAGGAGTGGCGGGTGGTGGTGTCCACGCTGTTAGGCGGTCTTAGCCAGATGATTGTCCTGTTTTCCGCAGGGATCGTCGGATTTGCATGGTTTTCGCACAACTATTTAGATTGGCAACTGTATCCATTATTAGGAATTCTTATAGGTGCAGGTTGTATTGTAGCGATGATGGTAGTCGCTTTTTTTCGTCTTCAGCAGTTAATTCCTTTGATTCGCGGAGTAGTAGGAATCAAATGGTGGAAGAAAATTCGTCGGCACATTGTTGTATTACGAGCGAGTAAAGACAGGCAAAGGTTGCAATCATTGCAGTGGGCATTGCTGCGATATATTATTTACAGCCTGCAATACTGGCTGATGCTGGCAGTATTGGGAGTTGATTTACCAGTGATGGATGCGTTGGCGGCGATTACAACGATTTTTTTGCTACAGACCAGCGTACCCTTGCCTCCGGTGGGGGCACTGCTGGCGAGAGCGGAAATTGCATTGTTTATCTGGGGGCGTCTTAATGTAAACGAAATCAGCGCATTAGCGGCAACGTTTGGACTTTTTATAATAAATCTTGCGCTACCCGCGTTACTTGGAACAGTATTTATCGTCAAAACAAAAGAAAAAATTACCAGGTTATGAGAAAATTGCTGTTTAGAGGAGGTCTCTTTACCGCTTTTTTGCTGGTTCTCATGGCTTTTGACAATCCCGCAAAAACCACAATGAGTACAAAGGCAGGAATACAGGAAACGGTGCTTCCTGCAGCGGCGAAAATATGCAGTGTGAGTAATGTAACCTTCCGCCCCGGCGAAGAGTTGACGTATAAGCTGTATTACAACTGGAATTTCGTTTGGTTGTCTGCGGGCGAAGTAACTTTTCGCGTCAGTGACAAGGGCGATCAGTACCTTTTGTCGGCAGTAGGGCGCACTTACAAATCGTACGAATGGTTTTATAAAGTACGCGACCGCTACGAAACCTATGTGGATAAATCCACGCTTTTGCCAACCGTTTCCATCCGCGATGTACACGAAGGCAAATACCGATTGTACGATAAAATTATCTTCGACAGGGAGCGTAACAAGGCAATTTCCTTGCGCGGCAAAACCAAGGAGGTGGCTCAAACAACGGAATACGACATTGACGCTTGTATGCACGATATTCTTTCGGTGATCTATTCTTCCCGAAATGTCAATTTTGATGGGATGCAAAAGGGCGCGCAAGTGCCGGTGAAACTGTTTGTGGACAAGGAAAGCTGGGCGATCAGCGTAAAATACCTTGGTCGAGACGACAACAAAAAAATAAAAGGGCAGGGGCGCTTCCAAACGATCCAGTTCAGTCCCAAGGTAGGCGGAGATTTCTATTTTAAGGAAGGCACTGACATGAAGGTGTGGGTATCCGACGATAAAAACCGAATTCCGTTGATGATCGAGTCGCCGTTATCTGTTGGTTCAGTAAAGGCGGTACTGAAAAGTTATAAAGGATTGAAATATGATTTGACTTCCATGATTGTGCACGATAAGAATACCACCGATGAAGAGATGGATAAAAACTGATTGCTAAAACATATCAATCAGGGAAAACGGCATTTATACAAAAAACATCAGGGGCTACGGGATAAAATCTCTCGTGGCTTTCGTATTTTATGGTAGTTTATTGGTAAAGTATAGAGGGACTTTATGGGGAGAGAATTTTCGTTTGAATAAAAAATAAGTGATGGCGCGAAAAATTCTTATTGGATTGGGCATCGTAGCGGTGTTTGGGTTAGGTATTCTGGCAACACGCTATTTCTACGAAATCCGGGAAACAAAGGCAGAAGAAAACTCGGATGTTGTTTTGGAAAAGGTAAAAACCGTTGCCAAGCTAATCTCCGTAGAGGGCTATTTCACGGAAGTGTATGATTACAAGGATTACTGGGGCTACGACTGGAGCTGGTTTCGCAAAAAAGCGCTGGTAAGGGTAAAAGCCAAGGTGTCAGTGGGTTATGACCTGGGTCAATTGAAGATTGACGCCCTACCGGAAGAAAAAACCATCGTGGTGAGCAATTTGCCTGAACCGGAAATTTTGTCCATTGATCACGATCTCGACTATTATGACATCTCCGAGGGGACGTTCAATTACTTTTCCGAGGCGGATTATAACAAGATCAATACCAGTGCCAAGCAATTTATTGAAGAAAAAGCCAAAGAAAGCAACTTGTTAGAAATCGCGCGCCAAGAAGGCAATCAGGCGCTGGAACTGATGAAGTTTATCGCCGAGAGCGCCGGCTGGAAATTTGTAGTCAAATCAAAACCCGGGCTGGAAACACTGGACAACATGCTGAACTAAGCACAATGGATATTGTTTTTTCTGATGATGAATACAGCTATTCAACATATCACATTTGCAGACCTGCAACGCTGGCGTGCGGAGCACAGACCATTCCAACTTGTGGATGTGCGTGAACCGGAAGAGCACGAAGCATTTAACATTGGCGGTACGCTCATTCCCCTGAGTGAAATTGTCAAAAAACGCAGTCAGATCAACGCCAGTTTGCCCGTCGTCATCTATTGCAAACGCGGCATCCGCAGCCAAATCGCTATTCAAAAACTCAGTGCTCTGCTGCCTGAAACGGATTTTTATAACCTGCAAAACGGGACTTTTCATCTGAAAAACAATCAGTTATCAGAATAGAAGTCTCTTGCCTATTGTTTGAATCCCATTTCTTTATTTCCCTTTCCGGCAGGATGAGAAAATAGAATTTCAATTTTTACTTTTTTTTGCGTTAAAAAACTAATTTTAGCCGTTAGTAGCGCTTTACAGCGCATTTTCAGCAAGATTATACATAAAAAACGCAGGAAAAAGAATGATGAACTCTACCGCTCAGCAAGGTCACCCCAAGGGGCTGTACGTACTGTTTGCCACCGAAATGTGGGAACGTTTCAACTATTACGGGATGCGAGCCATCCTTGTGCTGTTTACCACGCAGGCGCTGCTCTTTAGCCGCCAGTTTTCATCAGAGTTGTACGGCAGCTATACCGGGCTGGTGTATCTCACTCCGCTCCTGGGGGGCTTCATGGCCGACCGTTTCTGGGGTAATCGCCAGGCGATCATTTTCGGGGGCTTGGTCATGGCTTTGGGCGAATTTATTCTTTTTGGCTGCGCCAGTTGGTACGAAAGTGCACCAGATCTATCTTCCAATTTGTTTTATGCTGGTTTAGCACTGATGATCGCCGGGAATGGCTTTTTTAAACCCAATATTTCCTCGCTGGTAGGGCAGTTGTACCCCGAAGGCGACCGCCGCAAGGATTCCGCTTATACGATTTTTTATATGGGCATCAACCTCGGCGCATTCCTTGGTCCTATTGTCTGCGGCTTTGTAGGAAATACAGGCGATCCGCACGATTTCAAGTGGGCGTTTCTCGCCGCCGGCATTGGTATGCTGATCAGCGTAGCGACGTTTTATTTCCTGAAAAACAAGTACGTGGTATCGCATGATGGATCTCCGGTGGGTATGCCTCCACCTGAAGCCGCCAACAGCCGCTTTTTGTTCAAAAGCCCGACTTCGCCGGTTTCTATCCTTGGCACGCTTGTGTTTGCGAGTATTGTCCTGGCAATCATTTTTGTGGATGTGAATCAATTGAGTATCATTTTTCCGCTCTTGATCTTTTGCGTAGTCGCAATTTTGTTTGTCATTTTTTCAGACAAAACATTGACGAAAATTGAAAAAGACAGGATTATCACCATTTTCATAGTGTCGTTCTTTGTAATTTTCTTTTGGAGCGCTTTTGAGCAAGCCGGCGCTTCGCTTACATTCTTTGCAGATGAGCAAACGAACCGGAACATTCTGGGCTATGAAATGCCAACGGCTTATTTCCAGAGTTTCAATGCTTTATTTATTATCATTTTTGCGCCGGTTTTCGCCTGGATCTGGTTGAGACTGGGGCAGCGCAACATGGAACCCAACTCCCCGGCAAAAATGGCGCTGGGTTTGTTTTTGCTGGCACTGGGGTATCTGGTGATTGCCTTCGGTGTAAAAGGACTTGATCCAAATGTGAAAGTGAGCATGTTCTGGCTGACCAGCCTTTATTTGCTGCATACCTGGGGCGAACTGTGCTTGTCGCCGATCGGGCTTTCGCTGGTGAGTAAATTATCGCCCCTCAAGCTGGTATCACTGATGATGGCGGTATGGTTTTTGGCGAATGCCGCTGCGAATAAACTCGCCGGTACGCTGAGCAGTTTGTATCCGCCGGGCGAGCTGGAAATCCGGCAGGCGTCGGATGCAGGCGTTGACCTGCGCAGCATCCTGGATGGCAAAATTCAACCCACGCAGGAAATGCTGGAAACATTGAAAGGGCTGAGCATCCGGGCGGATTATCCCAGCCTTTTTGGTCTCCAGGTTTCCAATCTCTACGAATTCTTTATGATTTTTGTAATCATGGCGGGAATTGCTTCAGCGATCCTGTTCTTTTTACAACGTCGCCTGAGCAAAATGATGCACGGAGCGCATTGATTATCAAGTGTTTTTGTAAATCTCGAGCATTCGACACCTTAACCTTATAAAATATGGAAACCAACAAAAACAAGACTTTTAAGCCCTACATTTCGGCGAGTGACCTCATGCCGGAATTTACGCCTAAGGCTATCATCCTGGGTTCATTTTTTGGCATCCTCTTTGGTGCTGCGACCGTTTACCTCGGCTTGAAAGTCGGCTTGACGGTGAGCGCATCTATCCCGATTGCCGTGCTGGCGATCTCTATTTTCAAGCGATTTGGAAAAGCCACGATCTTAGAAAGTAACATTGTGCAGACGATTGGTTCGGCGGGCGAATCAGTGGCTGCGGGCGTGGTGTTTACCATTCCGGCACTGTTGTTCATGGCTGGCGGTCGTGATTATTTCCAGTACTTCCAGATTTTTGTGCTGGCGCTGATCGGTGGTATCCTGGGCGTGTTGTTTATGATTCCGCTGCGTCGTTCCTTGATCGTAAAAGAACACGGCAATCTGCCTTACCCGGAAGGCACCGCCTGCGCCGATGTGCTGGTCGCCGGTGAAAAAGGCGGCAGCCTGGCGCGGATGGTGTACTACGGTTTGGGCATTGCTTTTTTGTACAAATTACTGATGTCTATCATTGGTTTGTGGAAAGATGTGCCAACGATTGTTTTTGGTAGAAATTCCGCGCTACCGAACGGTACGATCAATGGCGAGATCACCCCCGAATTACTGGGCGTAGGCTACATTATTGGTCCGCGCATTGCCGGAGTGATGGTGGCTGGCGGGGTGCTGTCCTGGCTGGCTTTGATTCCTTTGATTACCATTCTGGGAGATGGACTGACTGCGCCATTAGCGCCGGAAGCATCGCAGCTTATCCGCGACATGTCGCCGAGCCAAATCTGGAACCGTTACATCCGCTACATTGGCGCTGGCGCCGTGACTTTTGGCGGGATTATGACGTTGATCAAAACTTTGCCAACGATTATCAGCGCTTTTCGGGACTCTTTCGAAGACCTGCGTGCCAGTCGGTCAGGTCAGAAAGTGGAGCAAACCCGTACAGAGAAAGACATCCCGTTGGTGTATGTTCTGATCGGAAGTGTGGTACTGATTGCTTTGATGACTATTCTTCCGAATGTACCGACCAATCTTTTTTCAGCGGTTCTGATCATTATTTTTGGATTTTTCTTTGTGACCGTTTCTTCCAGAATTGTGGGTTTGATTGGGTCTTCGTCTAATCCGATTTCCGGAATGACCATCGCTACACTGATGGCTACTTCGCTGCTTTTTCTGGGCATCGGCTGGACGGGTGATTACTATCAGCCGATCGCGCTCGTAGTTGGCTCAATTGTGTGCATTGCAGCAGCCAATGCCGGCGCGACGTCCCAGGATTTAAAAACGGGCTATATCGTAGGCGCTACGCCTATAAAACAGCAAATCGGTTTGTTGATCGGTGTGCTGGTTTCATCGGTTGTTATTGGTTTTACCCTGCTATTGCTGGAAAGTACGCTCGGCATCGGCGAAGCAACGCCTGAACACCCAACGCCATTGCCCGCACCACAAGCCACGCTGATGGCTACAGTGATCAAAGGTTTGCTGAGCCAAAACCTGCCCTGGGGCTTAGTGATCTCCGGTATGGCGATTGCGGCGGTGATCGAATTGTGTGGCGTCAGTTCATTGGCATTTGCCGTGGGCGCCTACTTGCCTTTGTCCACAACCTCCCCTATCTTTGTAGGAGGTTTGATCAAATGGCTGGTAGATCGGAAAAATAAATCTACCGAAGAAGAATCCGAAGTGGGTCCTGGAGCGTTATTTAGTTCAGGATTGATTGCCGGAGGTGCCATTACGGGTATAATCATTGCGATTTTGCTTGGCACTACGGTCGGCACGGGAGCAGATGGAACGCCCATTTCTGTGATGAGTAAGATCAATACTGGTCTTGCTGATAAAATGGGCACGATGGGCGACGTTATCGGATTGATTGCATTTGCCCTCTTGGGATTTACCCTATGGCGCTATGCAAGCCGGCGATCAGAAAATATCGCTTGAGCAAAATAAAAATTTACATGAAAGAATCATTCAAAAAACTTGGCACTATCTTCAACGCACTGCTGGCGGTTCAATTGCTTTTGGGCGCCGGAGCGCTTTTATTTATTCATGATGACAATCTGCCCAAGGCAATTGTGGTGAGAAACACCTCAGAGGAAATGATGTCGCAGCAACTGATCAGCACGCATGGCATTTTGGTGCTGGTGTTTTTACTTAGTGCAGTGGGTGTTGCGTATCTGATTGATAGTCAGCGAAAAGCACAAGGCGCGATTTTGCAGGGTTTGTCTGAAAAAGCGGAACATTACCGACAAACGAGCATCATTCGGCTGGCGCTGATTGAAGCGGCAAATATTCTAGCGATTATTGTAGCGATTAAGGAAAATAACCTGATGTACCTGGTTTTCGTGGCGATCGGCTTATTATTGTTTTTGAAGTTTCGACCAACGACCAAGCGGTTTATTAAAGGTTATGAATTGAGCGCCGTTGAAATAGAGCAGTTGAAAGAAGATTGAGGTATAAACGAAACGCGAACTTTTACAATTGTAAAAATCTGATTTACAATTTGTTGGGAATGCTTTTTTCTGTTTTTAATAAAAAAGCAAAAGCGATTCCGACAGAAATCGGTGCCGCTTTTTTATTCCTTGCCGGCAACAACCACAACGATCTCGCCTTTTACGTTTGGTTGGGCAGCGTAGTGCGCCCGCAGTTGTTCCAATGTATCGGTTCTTACCTCTTCATGTAGTTTGGAGAGTTCCCTACAAACACAAGCCAGGCGCTCGGCGCCGCAATGCTCGATGAGTTGTTCGAGGCATTTGACCAAACGGTTTGGCGATTCATATAATACAAAGGTATTGTCTAACGTGGCAAGATATTGCAGACGGGTCTGCCGACCTTTTTTATGCGGTAAAAACCCCTCAAAATGAAAGCGGTCGCAGGGTAGCCCTGATGCCACCAGCGCCGGTACGAAGGCGGTAGCTCCAGGCAGGCATTCCACACGGACGCCCGCCTGCACGCACGCGCGCACGAGCAAAAAACCCGGATCGGAAATACCCGGTGTACCGGCATCGGAAATGAGCGCCAGCGTGGCGCCGCTTTTGAGTTGTTCGACAAGACCAGCTACGACGGTATGTTCATTGAAAGCGTGGTAGGAGCGCAGCGGTGTGGCGATTTCGTAATGATCGAGCAGTTTTTTGGAAGTGCGGGTATCCTCCGCTAAAATGAGGCTGACCTCCCTCAGCACGCGTAAAGCGCGCAAGGTGATGTCTTCCAGATTGCCGATTGGTGTGGGAACGATATAAAGCATCCGGCAAAGGGTATGAAGCAGCGGGAAGCAGGGCCAGCCCTTTACTCTACCGCTTTTACGTCAAAAGTATAGGTTTCCATAATCAGGTTTGCCAATAGTTTTTTACAGGCCATTTCCACGGTTTCGCGGGCAGCTGCCTCCGAGTCGGCATGAAGAGTCATCGTAATGTGTTTGCCGATACGCACATCTTCTACCCCTTTAATATGTACATGATCCATATTTTGGGTTACGGTTTTTCCCTGCGGGTCGAGCAACTCCTTATGCGGCATGATGTCAATTTCGGCTACGAATTTCATGTTTTGTTGATTTGCTAAAGTGTTGATTGTTAATCCAAATCACAATAGAAAACAGCAGATATAATAAAATAATGACAGATAACGCAGCTTCGCGCAAGAAAATCAGCGATGCCAGCGCTACGGCTGCAAAGATAAATTTTATCTCGTTGCCTTGCCATGTAAAACGTTCAAATTTAAAACTGAACATCGGGAATTCCAACACCATCAGCCCCGACAGCACAGCAATATTCAGGTATAAAAACAAAGGCTGAGTCACTATTTGGCGCAAGCCAAAAGAATCAAAATGCGCGATCAGCATTAATCCGACTACGTAAAACGTGCACGCGGGGGTTGGCAGACCGATAAACGAAGTAGTCTGGCGGGTATCCAGATTAAATTTTCCCAGGCGGAGCGCTGCAAATGCCGTGAGCACAAAGCCCGGCAAAGCCGCCAGGTTCAAAACAGCAGTTTCAGTGGGCAATGCGATGTTCAACAACTGAAAAAAAATAGCGCCGGGCACTACGCCAAAACTTACCATATCTGCCAGCGAATCGAGTTGCTTGCCCAACTCGGATTTTACGTTCAGTAATCTTGCCACCGTGCCATCGAGAAAATCAGCGATCAAACCGATCGTTACCAACAATGCTCCCCACAGAAAAGCTTCACCCCAAATACTCACCAGTGCACAGCACCCGCAGAATAAATTGAGCAGCGTAATAGTGTTTGGAATATGCTTTTTTATCATAAGTATCCAACGAATTCTTGGTTAAAGGTAGTCTTTTTAAGAAAACATGAAAAGTTCCCCTGCCTTCTGCCCTTTGCCAAACATGTTAAAACCAGTTAAAATTCGTCATTTATGAAACAAGAGACGATTTTGTCGTTAAATTTCCAGCACTTTCCTGTATTTTGATTCGTTATAAGGAGGCAACTATCATCTCAGAGAAATTAAGACACCCAAAAATTTCTACCAATCTACAAAAATCGAGAAGACTATGAGGTTTGGTTACACAACTGTTTTTGCACTATTGCTAAGTGCTATTGCCGCCTTTGCACAGCCGGCAAATAATGAATGCGCCAGCGCAATTCGACTGACAGATGTTAAAAACTGGTGTTCCGACAACGCTGCCTATTCCAATGCAGAAGCAACTCCATCGAGCCAGGCGTTGCCGGGGTGTTTCCCCAATAATCAGGAAAGCAGGGATGTATGGTTCTATTTTATTGCACAGGGTACAAATGTGAGTATCAATGTAACAGGGAACACCACGATTAACCAAGGGGGAACGCTGCGCAATCCTCAGTTTGCGTTGTATCGGGGGAGTTGTAATAATCTCACGATCGTAGATTGTATTTCGGATGCGTTTAATCGTAATTCCGTTGAGATGATCCTCAGTAACCTGACGGTGGGGGACACGTATTACATCCGCGTAAGCGCCCGCGATGGCAATACCGGCACTTTTAAACTTTGCATCAATAATTTCAACGAGGTGCCTGACCCAGAGGGGGATTGTAGCTCGGCAGTCGTTCTGTGCGATAAATCGGCTTTTGCGGTTGACTACGTAACCGGCGTTGGCAACAATCCCAATGAAATTGGAAACGTCTCTTGTTCAAGTGCCTCGTGTCCGTTCACCGAGTCCAGTTCTACCTGGTACAAATGGACCTGCAAGGATGCTGGAACGCTGACGTTTACGATTACGCCACTCAATCCGGTAGATGATATTGATTTTGTGTTGTACGAATTGCCCAACGGAATTGATAATTGCTCGAACAAACGCGACCTTCGCTGTATGGCTTCTGGCGAAAATGTCGGCGAACCGGTCAATAACTGGATTAGATGCACCGGCGCTACCGGTTTGCGCGATGGGGAAAGAGACAATGGCGAAACCTGCGGTTGCCAGTCTGGGGATAACAACTTTGTTGCGCCGATTAACATGGAAGCGGGTAAGAGTTATGCCTTGGTTATCAATAATTTCAGCAATTCTGGTGCAGGTTTCACCATTGAATTTGGCGGCACCGGCACGTTTTTGGGCCCAACGGCGGATTTTGAGTTGAACCTGGCAGCAAACGACACCACTACCTGTGTCGGGAAGGAAATTTCTTTTACCGATGTCTCTTCCTTTACCGGACAAATCGTAAGCTGGCGCTGGAATTTTGGCAACGGCGCTTCCATTGCTACCGCCAGTACCAAAGGTCCGCACAATGTTTCCTATAATACCGCCGGTTTGAAATCTGTCACACTGACTGTCGAAACAGACCGGGGCTGCGTGGTTACGACGGTTAAAACTATTTTGGTAGAATGTTGCAGCGATCACTTTTCGGTAAACGGTAGCCTAACGCCACTAACCTGCCCCAACTCCAGCGACGGAGCCATTGACCTGACGGTAACCAATAGCTACGGTCCCTACGCTTTTGTTTGGAATGATAGCTTGTCGAATACGGAAGACCTTGCCGGGCTGCCGGTGGGCAGCTATATGGTATCTGTTACCGATCAGGCGGGCTGCGATACGCTCTTGACTTTTGATGTGACCGGGCCACCGAATTTTGTCTTTGACACGCTGATCACCATGCCTACTTGTGGCGGTGGTAACGATGGTGCAGTGACATTGCAAGTAAGCGGCGCTTCGCCACCATATCAGTACAATTGGCAAAATAGCGGCTTTAGCTCTAATAACAGCCTTACCAATATTTCCAGAGGAGACTATTCGGTTACCGTGCGTGACGCCAATGGTTGCGATACCTCGCTCGTTATTCCGGTGCGGGAGTTGGAACTCATCCTTGATCCTTCGGTGGACGCCGTAACGCCTCCTACTTGTAACGGCTTTTCGGATGGCTCGATTGTGGTCAATATTGCTAACGGATTGGGGCCTTTTCGTTATAACTGGAACGATGGGCAGGGTTTCCGCGATGCCAATTCGCTTCAGGGTGTCCGCGCCGGCGTTTACACCGTGCAAGTA
Organism: uncultured Saprospiraceae bacterium; assembly: GCA_964596135.1. Taxonomy (GTDB): domain Bacteria; phylum Bacteroidota; class Bacteroidia; order Chitinophagales; family Saprospiraceae; genus JADJNW01. Next base: position 15,998 of record CAZQTF010000008.1, read on the forward strand.
CAGGATGCTAATCTTTGTGAGGGAAATTTTACCTTCAATATGGAAGATCATCCACCATTGACGTTGACCTTTGACATAGAAAACGCCAGTTGCAACGGCGTGACCGATGGCAGTGTCACTGCTGTCATCACCGGAGGTGTAGGAAATTACACATTTGCCTGGAGCAACGGCGAAACCAAAGAAACCATCACCGGTCTGTCTGCCGGAAATTATTCGGTCACCATTCGAGACAGCAATCAGTGCGAGATCACCGGAGATACTACTATCACGGAACCCGATGCAGTTTTAATTGAAGTCGCTGATGTACTCAACGTGATCTGTAATGGCGAAGCCACCGGCGCTATCACTGTTGCTGGAGCAGGAGGAACACAGCCTTATACTTTCAGTATAAATAATGGCACTTTTCAGCCGGAGCCTGTATTTAAAGGGCTTACCGCCGGTGATTACACCATCACCATTGAAGACGCTGAAGGATGCCAGAATACAACCAATGCTACTATCAATCAACCACCGCCGCTCATTGTAGATGCCGGGGATGATCAAACGGTTGAATTAGGTTATTCTGTTGATTTACAGGCTATTGCTAATAATTCCGACGTAATTTTCAACTGGACGCCGCCTCCGGGGCTTTCCTGTACCAACTGTTTCGATCCAACTGCCAGTCCGGCACGCACAACGGTTTATACCGTGGTGATTACAGACAAAAGCAATTGTACCGCCGCCGATTCGCTGAAAATAACAGTGACGGTCAATCGCCCGATCTATGCGCCGACCGCCTTTTCGCCCAACGGTGATGGCTTTAATGACCATTTTACGCTTTTTGGTGGCCCGGGCGCCCGCATCATCCGCAAGCTGAAAGTATTCGATCGCTGGGGTAATCTGGTCTTTGAAACCAATGATATTCCGCTGGGGCAGGAGCGCTTCGGCTGGGATGGTTCTTTCAATGGCAAGCCGATGTCGCCGGGCGTCTTTGTTTATATGGCAGAAATTGAATTTATTGATGATGTGATTGTTCCTGTTGATGGAGATGTGACGATTATTCGGTAGTTTTGGCATTGGCTCTTGGATTTGGATGCTATCCTAAAATATTTCAGCGTACGAATAGCCAATAATATTAATTTGTATATGATTAAATTTCAATATCTTTTCTGGGGCAGTATTTTATTTTTTGCCTGTACAAAAGAAGTGCCCTCAACGGAGGAAAATGATTTTGTATTCGATGTAAATATCGAAACAGCCAAAGATGTGGAAATCATTTACAGCGATTCTGCGCAGGTAAGGGTGAGAATCGAAGGACCCAAAATGCTCTACCATGTCAATACCCGCGAACCCGAGCAGGAATTTCCCGATGGCGTTCGCGTAGATTTTTTTGGACCTGATGGCAAAGTATCCAGTGTACTGACCGGTAAGTATGCTCTTCGGCAGGAGAGCAAAGGGCTGGTAATCGTTCAGGACAGCGTGGTATGGCAAAGCGTGAACAACGAGCGTTTAGAAACAGAAGAGTTGATCTGGGACGAAAAACTGCAAAAGGTTTACAACCACAAGTTCGTGGCGTTGAGAAGAGCCGACGAGATTATTTACGGGCACGGTTTTGAAGCGACCCAAGATTTCCGTTATTCCAAAGTGAATGCCATCAGCGGTATCAAAAACGTCGAAGAAATCAGGGAGGATTTAAATTAATGCTACTATTTTCGATCATATTATTTCTATTTCTTCTGGTATTATTTTCGGGTACAGAAGTCGCCTTTGCCAATGCCAGCAAGCTGCGCATCGAATTGAAGAAGAAAAAAAATGCCCGACGGGGACATATTCTGACGCAGTTTTACGAGCGCCCTTCCGATTTTCTGAGCACCATGCTGGTGGGTACTAACATTGTTTTGGTGGTTTTTACCTACTTGATGATCGCACCCCTTAATTCTTTATTTCAGGGGTTTGGGTACAACGAAGGATTAAGAATACTTTTGAATACAATCATTATTGCGGGGGTTGTGCTCGTTTTCGGCGAATTGCTGCCCAAAACTTTCTTTCGGCTTTACGCTAATGAAATACTGTATTTTCTGGCGTATCCGATCAAATTTTTTCAGATTCTGCTTGCTGCTCCCGCCTGGCTGATGACCAGAGCAGCGGAAGGAATGCTCAGAATTTTCGTCCGATTGCCAAGAGAATCCAGTGATCAGACGTTTACCCGCGTTGATTTGGAGCATTTTGTAAACGCGTCGCATTCCGAAACGCAGCCTTCACCGATTGACCGGGAATTGTTTGGTAAAGCGCTCAATCTCAAAGACACTCGTGTACGCGATTGCATGATCCCCCGACCGGAAATGGAATACATTGACGTGACGGCTTCTGTGAAAGAACTGGAAGACCTCTTCCGGGAAACCAAGCTTTCCCGGATTATTGTCGTGCAGGATGACATTGATAATGTACTTGGCTATGTGCACCATCAACAACTCCTCCGCCAGCCCCAAAACATCAGGAGTATCATCATGGATATTCGGTTTGTGCCCGAAGTGATGCGGGTCACCGATCTGCTTAGCAAGTTTATTCAGGAACGTATCGGTATTGCCTGCGTGGTAGATGAGTTTGGTGGACTGGCGGGCTTGATCACGCTTGAAGACATTCTCGAAGAACTTTTTGGTGAGATTGAGGACGAGCACGATGAGGAAGAGTACGTAGAAATTCAGCTTTCTGATCATGAATTTATCTTCTCCGGGCGACTGGAAATTGATTATCTGAACGAAAAATATCCAATGCTGACCTTGCCGGAAGGCGACTACCATACTCTGTCGGGTTATTTGGTAATGACAGCGGAGACGATCCCGGAAGAAGGCGCGGAATTGCTGTTGGGCAATTATAAATTTATCCTTGAATCAGTGAGCGAAACCAAGATTGAAACGGTGCGGGTTATCCGCCTGGAAAACACGGAACATAGCACCGGCAACCCATAAAGGAAAATCGTGGAATGACACCCGAAAAGTTGCCTCTCCTGTTGACCAACATTCCACTTTCCAAATTTTTATTCTACCAAATGATCTGCAATATCATTGGATTCTTCGCTTTCTGTCTGCATGAGCCTTGTTACATCGGCAAAAGCGGCATAGTCCATGCACATTGCCGCCGGATAGGTAAATAAAATCCCAATAAATAAAGCGATGTAGCCGATACCGCCCAATAAGCCGATAAGGAAGGCGAAAAGAAACATCATCCCCCATTTTTTATGCATGAGCTTACGGCTAGTTTCCATAGCATCCCAGAAATTCATATTGTAAAAAATGATAAACAAAGGCGCCCATCGCCAGGCGATTGCCAGATAAATCATGGGGATAAAGGTGAGCAGCGTCCACCACGGAAAATCGCTCGCCGTTGGTATTTCCTCTTCCAGCAAAACCTCTGGGTCAAACATCCCTGAAGCAAAAACGCCATAGAAAAATGGTCCCATCAAGAGGACAAAAGCGACAATCATGAGCAGATAGGCAATGACCAAATGTCCGGTGTAGTCAAATCCACGAAAGAAATCGCCGAACTCATTCATTTCACCACGATGGAGCTTGTGCGCCACCAGATAAAAACCAGCAGAAAGCGTAGGCGTCAGAATCAGCGAAGCAATAAAACCAATAAAAGGAATCAAACCCGCAACGACCAAAATACCCAGAAAAAGAGCGGTATAGCCTACAAAGCCGCCAATGTTTTTCTTAAAAATGTCAATTCCACCGGAGATGTATCTGCCCATGTCCAGTTCGTAGCCGGAATCAATAATCTCCTGGAGTTTAGGATGCTGTTCGAGGCTCATTTTGCAGTTTTTTGATGGTTTATAAATTATTTGATTACAAATTCTTTATTCAAAGGTAATTACAATTGACCCGATTTTTGCATTCAGCGCTCGCACCCTGGGATCGTCCGATGAAAGCTGTATTTCGCCCAGCAAAGAGGAGTCGAGCTTATCAAAGTTCTGCGGAATGAATGCGATGATGGCATAAGGACTCATCTTACCACCGTTCCAGTTAGTCACCAATCCGCCGAAATCCCATTCAAAGCCATACAAAGTAAAGGGTTTTCCGTTGATTTCTTCCAGTTTTTCGAGGGTTGTCCCCACCGTGATCTCTCCGAGAATTTTCCAATCGCTGCCTTCGCGCCCCAGCCGCACGAAAGCTGGTCTGCCATTGTCGGCTTCCAGTTCCCAGATGATTTCCAGTTCATTGGGGCTGGCGGGAAAGATCAGAACTCCTTCGCGTTGCTCGCCTTCTGCTACACTCAAGCTTTGGAACCTGACATTTTCTTTTCCGTAAGCCGCTTCTACATCGGCTTCGGTGGTTTCGCCAGTAATCATGCCAACGCGCTTGCCCGGTACAATCACAAAATCGTTGTTGGCATCTGCAGATGAAACATTTTTCGCTTGTGAAGCATCGCTGCGCGGATCGTTCCGACAGGCGCCGACCAAAAATAACATAAATGCGAAAGGAATGATTTTATTCATTTTTTCAATTTTGATGCCAGAGCATTCTACAAATGAAAAGTCAGATTGCGAAAATGCCCAAGGCTGATGACTTGCCAAGAGTGCAAGACTTCTTCCACCTCTGCAAGGGCGGGCGCAGCGATCGCTACATGCATTTCCTGCATCGGAACCGACGAATGCATCATTTCCGTGCCGTAATACTCCGGTAATTTATTTTCAGGGCGATTGGCAAAGACACGTGCTACATTCGACCAGTTTTCAAACCCTAAATTGGCTTTGCGGCAAAGTTTTTCAAGATAGCGAAAATCATTGATATGTTGTGTTTGTATCTGGCAGGAAAAGGTGTGGTAATTGGAACGCTTGTAAACGCCCAATTCTTCATAAACCGGATATTTTTTTTCTTTGGCAATGTTGTATCCCGATACTTCGCCATCGAGCAACACGATATCCCGAAAACGGCGCCCCGTAGCCGGCAAGGGAATGCTTTGAATGACACCACGAGCAGGGTCGAGCGGGTTTACCCAGACGATGTCGAACTGCTTCCCCAAAGTAATGCGGGCACATCTCACCGACTTTTGTTTCCACTTTTCGTCTTCAAACCCAAATTTGCTCCATACGCTTTTTGCCAAACGGGGCTTCTTAAGCGCGGTTGCCGCAATCCCAATGTTCCACCATGCTGTTTGATCAGAAGCATCAATCGCTGCGGCTTTTTTATTGTAATGTAGCGTAGCTTTCCAATCTTGTTGGTATTTATAAATATTGCCCAACATGGCATGAGGCGAATGCCACTCCGGCACTTGTCGGATAATGCGCTTACATAGTTTTATTGCGTTGTAAATATCGCCCCGTCGGTGATAATCCTCTGCCTTTCGAAACAACTCCTCAATGTCCAATGGTATTTGCATGTGATGCTCTGATTGCTGTTGCAAACAAATATAAGGGATAATCCCTACTTTTGGCAATCATTTAACGGTCTGTCAGAAAAACCGTGCAACCATGAAACAAAGAAATCATGAAACCAGACAACACTGGGATATCTGGATTGACACCGGCGGCACATTCACCGATTGCTTCGCTGTTAGCCCGACGCAGGAAATACTGCGAATAAAAGTGCTGAGTAGCAGTCGCTTACGCGGGAAATTGCAAGGGAAAATCGCGCCCCAAACGTTCCGTTTTGTGCACAACTGGCGCACGCAGACCGATATTTTTGAGGGCTACGACGCTTACCTTACCAATAATATAACGGCTTTTGCAAAAATTCAAAACATTGATTTTCAAAAAAATATAATTAAATTTAATTTAGATGTAAACCTGGAACAGGAAGCCGATTTTGAAATTACCGCTCACGAGGAAGCGCCGATTCTGGCAGCCCGGATTGCTACGCAAACTCCTTTGGATCAACCACTTCCGCCCCTCACGATGCGTCTCGGCTCTACGAAAGGTACCAATGCCCTGCTCGAAAAAAAAGGGGCAAATGTTGCATTTCTGGTGACGAAAGGCTTCAAAGACCTGGCGTACATCGGCACGCAACAGCGTCCGCACTTGTTTCAACTCGACATTCCTGAGCCGGAACTGCTTTACGCGAATGTCATCGAAGTGAACGAGCGGCTCGACGCTCAGGGCAATGTTTTAATACCTCTCTCAGGCGCTGATATTCAACGAATTACATCTATTTTGCGAACCAGCCAGCCAGATGCGGTTGCCATCGCGCTGCTCCATGCTTATCGCAATCCGGTTCACGAACAACAACTTCGCGCAGCACTTAGCCAGGCAGGGTTTTCGTTCATTTCGCTTTCGCAGAAACTGACGCCAGCGATCAAAATACTGCCGCGTGCACAAACAACTTTGGTCAACGCTTATCTTTCGCCGGTCATTGACAACTATCTGCGGAAAATTCGCTCCAAACTCAGCAACGACGCCAATTTGCTCATCATGACCAGTGCCGGTGGGTTGGTAGCAGCCGATTTTTTCAACCCCAAGGATAGTCTGCTCAGTGGTCCGGCCGGAGGCGTGGTAGGCGCGGGGCGCATTGCCCGGCAACTGGGCTTTCCCAAAGTGCTTACTTTCGACATGGGTGGCACCAGTACCGATGCAGCGCGCATCACCGAGGGCTACGATTACCGTTTTGCCACCAGAGTAGGCAACACCGAAATGCTCAGCCCTTCGCTCGCCATCGAAACGGTGGCAGCGGGCGGCGGCTCCGTCTGTTGGTTCGACGGCAGCAAACTGAACGTGGGTCCCAAAAGCGCAGGCGCATCGCCGGGACCGGCGTGCTATGGTGCGGGCGGTCCGCTCACGATCACCGACGTGAATTTGCTGTTGGGGAAGCTCGAGCCTTCCGCGATGGGCATTCCGGTGCATACCGAACAGGCGCTGGTGGCTTTGCGCCAATTGCAATCTGATATTCTGGCGAAAACCGGAAGACATTACACCGAAATGGAGCTATTGGAAGGTTTTGAAAAAATTGCCAACGAAAAAATGGCGGACGCTATCCGCAAAATTTCAGTTGCCAAAGGCTTTGATCCCAAGGATTATGCCCTGTTGGCATTCGGCGGGGCTGGCGGTTTGCACGCCTGTAAAATCGCGGATTTGCTCGGCATCAAAGAAGTAATTCTGCCTTACGATGGCGGCCTGCTCAGTGCATATGGCATCGGAAATGCCCGAATCGAACGACTGGCAGCGCTTCAGATATTACAACTTTTCGACGATTGTAAAGTGCGCCTGCCGCAAATACTGACCGACCTCGCTGCCCAGGTAACCGAGGATTTGCAACAGGAAGGCTACGCCGATGACGAGGTCGAAATTGTCCATCAATTTATTTATTTCCGTTTCAAAGGGCAGGATAGCACCCTAGAAATTCCTTTTTCCAATATGGAAAATTTGCTGCCAGATTTTGAAAAACAGTACCGCCAATTGTTTGGGCATTATCCGGCCGGTCGGGAGATTGAGGTAGAAAGCGCCAAAGTGATCGCTGGTACAAAGCAACAACCAGTTGTCCGCCCCATTCACAAATTGCCGCCGCACATTGCGCCGGTTTTCAAGATGCAGCCGCCGCTATTTTCGGAGAGCGAAGTAGCGATTTATCGCTGGGACGAATTGCGGGATGGCGCGTTTATCAGTGGCCCTGCTATTCTCATTAATCCGAATTCCACTGCTTTCATTGAGCCAGGCTGGAACGCAGAAGTGAAATTCCAACATAACATCGTGGTAAAAAAAGCCGAAGCTGACCGAATTTCAACAGCCAACATAAGCGGCGAAGCCATTGAACTGGAGCTGTTCACCAATCGTTTTATGGCAATCGCCGAAGAGATGGGGGCACAGTTGCAGCGCACCGCGTTTTCGGTGAATGTTAAGGAGCGACTCGATTTCTCCTGTGCCATTCTGGACGCCGATGCCGAATTGCTGGTGAATGCGCCTCACATCCCGGTGCATTTGGGCAGTCTGGGCATTTGTGCGCGTTTGGTCAAAGAAAAAATTCCTTTAGACAAAGGCGAAGTGGTCATCACCAATCACCCGAAGTACGGTGGTTCGCACCTGCCGGATGTGACCTTGTTGAGCGCCGTTTATTCTGCTGAAAATGAATTGATTGGCTACGTAATTAATCGGGCGCATCATGCGGAAATTGGAGGAAAACGCCCCGGCTCCATGCCTCCCGATGCAAAAAACCTTATGGAAGAAGGCGTTGTAATTCCGCCGACGTATTTGGTGAAAAACGGTGAAACGCAATGGGAAGCCATCGAACGATTGCTGCAACAAGCCCCTTTTCCAACTCGTTCGCTCCAGGAAAATCTTGCGGACATCAACGCAGCGCTCGCTTCGCTGCGCACGGGCGAAGCGGCTTTACAGCATTTAGTCGGGCAACATGGTTTGCCCAAGGTGCAGCATTACATGCGGCAATTGAAACAAACAGCTCGGGAAGCTTTGCAAACCGCCTTACATCGTTTTGATAATCAGGTTTTTACCGCCAAAGAAAGCCTCGACGACGGGCACGCGATTCAGGTAAAAATAAACGTACAGAACGGAGCAATTGATTTCGACTTCGAAGGTACCTCGCCAGTACATCCGGCTAATCTGAATGCCAATATTTCCATCGTGTACAGCGCGATCATTTATGTGTTGCGACTGCTTTGCGGCAAGGATATTCCTCTGAATGAAGGTTTGATGCAAAGTGTACAGATTCATTTGCCAACCAGCTTTTTGCACCCCCAATTTTCGGATGACGACTGGCAAAATCCGGCAGTGGTGGGTGGCAATACCGAGGTAAGCCAGCGATTGGTGGATACCCTGCTCAAAGCACTGGGTTTAGCCGCTTGCAGCCAGGGCACGATGAATAATTTTTTGTTTGGAAACGAGCGATTCGGTTACTACGAGACGATTGGAGGTGGCGCTGGCGCAGGCAACGGCTGGCACGGGCGGTCGGCGGTACACCAGCACATGACCAACACTAAAATCACCGATCCGGAGGAACTGGAACTGCGCTATCCGGTGCGGCTATGGCAATTCTCTGTCCGGCAGGGGGCGGGCGGGGATGGTCAATGGCGGGGGGGCGATGGCATCATTCGGGAAATCGAGTTTCTGGAAAATTTAGATATTACCATTCTCAGCCAGCATCGGGTAGAAGCACCCTACGGATTGAATGGTGGTGAAAATGGCGCCAGGGGCGAGCAAGTTTTGCAAAGGAAAAATGGTGAGGTCGAAAAAATGAATGGTGTGGACAGTAAAAGCGTGAAACCTGGTGATCGAATAATAATTAAAACGCCGGGCGGTGGCGGATTCGGGTATTGATTATTTAATTTATCATTGATTATTTAGAATCACTGGATTTCTATTGGGTGTGATAAATGATAAATAGTAAATAAAAAAGAGGAGCGACTAAATAAAAGCCGCTCGCTCAAATTCACCTTGAGTTACTCCTGTTTCACTTTCAATCCACCATAATTCAAACGGGCAGTGATAGTGCCACGAGCGCTCTGGGAACCAATATATCCGCGAACCTCATGGCTGGAGCCTTTATCTACTTCATAAGAAACATCCATTGCCGAAGGATAGGAAATGCCTGCATATTTGGCGGATGCATCAAACTTAAAATTAGCACCGGATTCTATCCCCATTTTAAAATCGGTGTAACTTCCCACCAGATTGACGCTGGTAAAATCTTTGTCAACCGCATTGACAGTGACGCCGCCGTAGCTCATATTTAGGTCGAGCAAGTTATTCAATTTATTGACAATCAATTGAGTGTAGTTTGAATTAAGAACCACATCGTCAATTATTCCGAATTTTAAGTTATCGTATTTACCTTCGTTGCGGAACTGCTTGGCGCGTTCAATTTCGTAGGTATCATATTTCGAAGTAGCAAGAACGTTCTGTGCCTTGTCCAATTGAATCCGGGAATATTTACTTGCGATCTCCGCATCATTTACTTCACCGCAATCCATTTTAGCGTAAGCGATATCACAATTAATATTCCGGGCGCTTTCCAGCCAGCCATTGCCATAAGCCAGCATTACTTTTGCATTATTTTTTACAGATTGCATTTTGATATTGCCATACTTGATATCTACATTTACCCTGCCGCTGAGAGAAGCTACGTAGACATCGCCGTAGCGGTTGCCAAGTTCGAGGTTATTGGAAGCGGGCAGATACACTTCATAATTGATCGAATAATCGCTTTTGTTTCCTGGATTCCAGTTCCACCATTCTTTTTTATAGGGCTCGATCTGGGTTTCCGCTTTGACGTAATCGGATTTGTTGTAAAAATTGATGCTGATCCGGTCGAACACTTTCTGTGCGTTATCTTCACTTGTAGCATTCACGATGATTGTCACGTCTATTTTCACGCGGTTGCGATCCCAGGTCTTGATATCCACTTTTCCGTATTTGTTGTAAATGGCAGTTGTACCGTTGGCGGAGATGTCAAACTCTTTTTTGATCGTTTTGGTAAACTCCCGGCGTTCGCTGTTATGAGCGAGCAGACCACTGGCTGTACAGACCAAGAGCACTAAAGCCAGCCCGAATTTATATACTGATTTCATCATCCTCTGAATTTGAATTTTCTTTTGATTGTTGAATACGATTGAGCACGCGCTCTAAAATTTCGACTTTTATTTGATAGCTTCTGATTAGATTCGAGATAATTTGTTCTTCAGCGCCTTTGGGAGCTTTTTGCAATTCCGCTTCCAACTCCTTCATTGTTTTGTCAATTGCCTCCAGGTCACTGAGCACCGATTTATCGTTGGTTTCCATCGAAACCTGCCGGACTTTTTCATCAATTTGCTCATTGTAATACTGCACCATCTCGGCGTATTCCGGTGAAATGTCGGATAGCGAAGCAATGGTTTGCGTGGCGGCTACTTTGCTTTGGGTAAAATAAATACCAGCCATGGCGCCAACTGACAACAGGATGAGCACCGACGCGGCTACCCGCACCACGCGCCAAATGGGCGCAACGCTGAGCTTGCGCTGTGTTTGCTGCCGATGAAGTACTTTATCAATTTCCGACCATACCCGAAAGCTTGGCGTAGCCGTATCGAAAGCCTCGCGGTTTTCTGCAACAAAGCGTTCGAGCGTATTTGGTTGTTGAGGAATGTCTATTCCTTGTTCGATCCCAGTCCAAAGATTTCGTTTCGGCATAGCAGTATCGAAATCTTCGCGATGCCGCTGGATGAAAGCCTCCAGCCCGTCCGTTCGTTGTCCGGCATCCAGCGTTTGTGCGATGGTTGTCCACACATGGTCGCCTGGCGTGGCGGTATCGAACGCATCTTTGTGGTTGAAAATAAACTGTTCCAAACGATTTAGCTGCATGTTCATGATGTTAAACGTTGCACTTCCAGAATATCCCGCAACTTGCTTTTGGCTCGGCTGTACTGGGATTTGGAAGTAGCTTCTGTAATGTTGAGAATTTCGGCTATTTCTTTGTGATCGTATCCTTCTAGCATGTAGAGGGAAAAAACCACCCGATAGCCATCCGGCAATTCAAAAAGCGCGCGGTTGATGCGCTCCACCGTCAGTCCAGCCTCTTCATCATTACTGCGTTCTTCCTCTTCCATATTGGCAAACCGTTCGTCCAATTCTTCAAAATGAACGCGGTTGCGCTTCAGGAAATTGATACAGTTGTTCAGCACTACTCGTTTGATCCAGGCGCCAATCGAAGATTGGTACTGAAAGGTGTCGAGTTTGGTAAAAATGTCCACAAAAGAATTTTGCAAAATGTCTTCCGCGTCCAGTTCGTTTCTCACCATTCTCAGACACACGTTGTACATGGCTTTTGAATACAGCTTGTACAATTCAAACTGAGCCTGACGGTTTCCTTGTTTACATTTCTCAACGATGTCCCGATGTGTACTGGCGTAATCCACTTATTTTGTTTGTTCAATTAGATAGACAATAGGGTTTCAGAAGGGTTGCACCTAAATGTTAAAATTTTTTTAAAAAAATGGAAAGTTCTACTAAAACAAATATAAAAAGGAAAGAGATGACAATGGGGTGACAAGTGGAAGAAAGAAAAGGGGAAGACGGAAATATTGGCGCAATGGAATACCGGAAGAATGTAAAATTTTTATCATTCCAACTGCGAAAGCGCTTGCTGTGCTTGCTGGTAGTCGGGCGCCAGCTTAAGCGCCTGCTGATAATCGGCTTTGGCCTGGGCGATATTTCCCTGAAACTCGGCGGCAATGCCCCGATAAAAATAGCCCGGTACAAAGGTCGGATTGATTTTTAATGTCAGGTCGAACTGTTGATACGCTTGCGGAATAGAATCCAAATCGAGATAAAGCAGTCCTGCATTAAAATATGCTTCTTCGTACTGGGGATCGAGGGTTGCAATTTTTTTATACAGTGCAATCGCGCCGGTCAGATCGTTCCGGTCTTGCAGATAATCGGCTTTGGCGTGAAGGGCTTGAACATTTTTAGGGTCAATCAGAATGGCATTGTCAAAAAAACGGGGCGCCATTTTACTACCGATAGCGGCGTGCAACTGCCCCAGGTTGATCCACGAATCAATCAGATCGGGGTCTAATTCCACCGATTTTTGAAAGCTGTTGATGGCGCGGATGGTATCGCCAGTTTCTTTAAAATTCATGCCGAACAACTGATAGGCATCGGCGTTTTGGGGGTCAAGCCGGAGGATGCGGTCAATGGTGCGCATGGAATCTTCATATTTTTTCAGGATCAGCTGAAACTCGCTGAGTTTGAGCAGTGTAGGAATGCGCTGAGGGTACAGGTTCGCTGCTTTTTCCATGGTTTGCATGGCTTTGCGCGACTGGTAGTAATCGAGATACACATCCGCAAGGGCATGCAGATAATCCACGTTGGTAGAGTCCATCGAGAGCGCTTTATCAAGATCGGCAATGGCTTCGTCGTAGCCGCCTTTTTCGTAAAAAAGGCCGGCGCGTGCCGCATACAAGGAAGGATCATTGGGATTGACACTGATTTTTTGCGTCAGTTCATCAATGGCAGGATCGCCCGTTTTAAAAGTGTCGGCGCCAGAGGTGTCATTTTTTTTCTCGCCGCAAGCAGCGATGAATACGGTCAGAAGGATGCCTGCGAGTAGCTGAATTCCTTTGTTTTTCATGGTTCAAAAATATGCAATTCCGCAGAATTTTGAAAAAGCCATTATTGGATGAAAGCAAGAAGCCCTTAACAGGATATCTCCATTAAGGGCTTCGGATTTGCAAAGAAACGAACTTATGCCTGTTTTTCGACGGTGGTATGCGCGCTATATGCCAGAATATTCTGAATTGCTTTGGGTGAAGCGTTAAACTTCACTTTCGGCAACTGGCGATACCCCTCGTGCAACGACTCGTACTCTGCCCACAATTCATCGTCGTGGCTAAGCACAGCATCAATTGCCAGCGTTTCGGCAGCGGAAGTTTCTTTGTAAATGTAGCGAATTAAGTGATCAGGTGTAAATGGTTGCTGCATAAGCATTTGTTTGATTAGATAATCATATTCCCATAAGACTCTTTTCATTAACTGTTCTGCAATGTTAATTATTGTTTAAATTTCATTTTTTTTGAAAAGCCAAACCGACATGCGCTTCTCCTTTTTACTTCTTCACTTTGTACCAGGTTTGCGTGCGATACAGCCCTGTCCAGTGTTTGCCGCGCACTTTCAGTTCGTCTTTATTGCCATTTTCAAACCAGATACTGCAGCCGTACTCGTTGCCGCTCTCCGGATCAAGTATCGTTCCGTTGCGCCAGTAATTTTTGTATGACTCCAGCCCTTCCACGATGACCATGCCCACCAGTGGTTTGTCTTTCTTTTTGCCGGGGCATTTTTCGCACACGGTGTCTGCTGGCTTTTGCAGCAATGTGCTGATTTTTCCATACCATTTGCCATTTTTTTCATAAATCTCTACGTGCGATTTGGCTTCGCCTGTTTTGTCATCAATGGTTTTCCAGATACCTGCCGGCGAAGATTGCGCCAGCACAACGTTTGCCACAAAAAAGAAGAAAACACTTGCCAATAGTCTTATTTTCACAATCTAAAACATTTAAAATAACTTTAAAACAAACAATCAATCAATTTTCAATCAACCGACTTATCTATTTCCTGCGGATGCCAGAATAATGTTGCGAAATTCAGTACCCGATCTTCTTCTATTGGAACACCTTCCTGCTCAAGCAGTTCACGCATCAGTCCCGGAGGGTTAAAATGATGGCGCCCGCTCAATTCTCCTTTCCGATTCACTACGCGGTGCGCCGGCACGCCATCGCTAGAAAAACTTTTGTTCAACGCCCAGCCTACCATACGCGCCGACCCGAGCGCCAGATAATCAGCTATGGCGCCATAGGTAGTCACGCGCCCGTGCGGAATTCGACGTACGATCTTATACACCAGTTCAAAATAGCTTTCGTCTGCCATATTTGTTACATTTGTGCATTCCAAAATATAAATTTTTTCTATTCAATGCTCAAAACGAAGGTTAAAGCAGGACCGATTACCAATCTTACGGATGCCCGTTACTTTGCTGCCCGCGGAGTGGAATGGCTGAGTTTTGATTTCGACCAGAACTCAGAGACGTACCTGCCGCCCCATATGATGAGAGCCATCCGCGAATGGGTGGACGGCGTGCAATTTGTCGGTGAATTTGGCATAACTACGCCTTTAGAAATGCGCGCGCTAATCGAAGAATGCCAGCTTGATACTATTCAGGTGGGGTTGTTCGTGGAGGTGGATATGCTCCTGGAACTGCAATCGCCGGTGCCGGTGATGAAGGAAATTGTGATCGAGCGGCACACGTCCGCCGCGGAAGTGACCAAGGCGTTGGAGCAATTTCAGCCCTGGGTGCAGTTTTTTGTTCTCGATTTTGCAAAAAACGGTTTTACCTGGGAAATGCTGCAAACGGACAAAAATTTTTCGCCGGCGCAATTGCAGGAGTGGTGTAAGCGTTTTCCTATTATATTGAATATAGATTTTCAGAAAGAAATGTTAAATGATTTTTTAGATGTGTTACTTCCTGCCGGGTTCTGCGTCAAAGGAGGAGAAGAAGAAAAAATTGGATACAAGTCATTTGATGAATTGGACGAAATTTTCGATTTGTTGGAATTATCCGAACAATTCTGAAAAATAAACTTGCGTTTATAGGTCACATATTTTTATTTTGCAAATATTTTCTTACTTTTGCTTAGAATAACAAAAATTTACGCAGGTTAAAAACCGATTGAACGTTGCAAAATTGGTATGGTATTTGGAACGTTCCTTAAAAATTCACTAAAAACAACATTATTATGAGAAAGCAAAAAAATGAAACCATCACCCTGAAGAAGGGCAAAAACAACATTCATCTCGACTATGCCGAATTGCGCAAAGCCGTACTCGTGCTGCGCGCCATCAACCACAAGCTGCGTCAGCGCATCGTTGATCTGCTGGAAGAACACGGAAATATGACGGTGACGGACATTTACATCAAGCTTCGTTTGGAGCAATCGGTGGCTTCTCAGCATCTCGCGATTCTGCGTCGTGCCGGGGTGGTGATCACGGAGCGCCAGGGCAAATTCATCAATTATTCGCTGGACAAAGACCGTTTGGCTCAAATTTCGCGTTTAGTCGAAGAATTGGCAGCTTAAATTACTCGGCATTTCCTATTTTTTTTAACTTTACCATAAACCTGAAAAAAGCTGTGAGAGGGGCATTCTCCCGCAGCTTTTTTTCTCATTTCCTTCCCCCCAAGCTTTGAGTGGCAAATATATTGTTGACTGTAAGCGGCTTAAGCTACAGCAAGCTATTGCTTTATAGCTTTGAAAAAATAATCAAAAGATGCATATTTGCTAATTCTATTTCAAAAACTACACACAACACTGGAAAACTATGAGAAAGGCTAAAGTAAATATTAATCACGAGAAATTGCAGGAGTCCTCCGAGATCCTGAGGGCAGTAGCGCATCCGCTCCGCTTGAAAATTCTGGAATTTATTGACCAAAACGAAATGATCAACGTCAATAAAATCTACAATAGCCTCAAACTGGAGCAGTCCATTACTTCACAGCATTTACGTATTCTGCGCATGGCGGGTTTGGTGCAAACCCAGCGCGACGGCAAGTTTATCCATTACTATCTGGATTACGACAAGCTGAATAATGCGGTGGAGGCAGTGAATGGTTTTTTGCATGAATCCGAGTAACAGGATACCATTACTTCTCCGTACCTGGCGATTTTTCTTTAAAACCGATTTTCAGTATTTAATTTAGGAGCGCAATATTTACATGATTTGAAATAAGGCGCAAAAATAAATGTCTGCAAAGCAGCATAGGATATTTTATTTACTTTTACTATAGCAAGAAGCATTTTGTAAATATATTTTTTTATTCATTATTCCCTATTAAAACTGCTTCGCTTTCCTGCTCTGCGAGGTCGCTGCGATTATCAATTTTTGGGTGCAATATCTTTGGAGGTAAGCCATTGGCGTAGCTCTCCCTTATTAATGACCGTTGCCATCAAATCGGGAAAAAGTTGTGGCGTGCAGGCGAATGCCGGAATATCTAACCTGGCGAGTTGCGTGGCGGCGCTTCGGCTGTAGGAGGGCGTGCCTTCATCATTGAGTGCGAGTAACGAAACAAACTGCACACCCGAAACATGCAGCGTATTTATTTTTTGCATCATTTCGTTTTCGTTTCCGCCTTCGTACAAGTCACTGATGAGCACCAGGATAGTGTCGTTCGGTCGTTGAATTAAAGATTGGGCATAGCCCAGCGCTTTGGAAATGTCGGTTCCACCGCCAAGTTGCGCCGCAAACAATAAATCTACCGGATCGTTGAGCAGATCGGTCAGATCTACCACGTTGGTGTCGAAAACGATCAGACTCGTTTTTACACTCCGCAACGACGCCAGAATGGAGCCCAATACGGCTGCATAGATTACCGAGGTTGTCATGGAGCCGCTTTGGTCAATCAGCAGGATAATATGCCGAAGTTGGGCGCCCTTTTTGCCAAAACCGACTAATCGTTCGGGAATAATCGTTTGATAATCAGTTTGATAGTGCTTCAGATTGGCGCGGACGGTCTGGTGCCAGTTGATTTCATTGGGTTTGGGTCGATAATGGCGAACCGCACGGTGAATGCTTCCCTGAATCGCTTGCCTAAGTGGCTGGCGAAGCTTTTTTTCGAGTTCTTGCACGATGGTGCGCACCAATTGCCGGGCAGCCTCGCGGGCTTGATCGGGGAGGGTTTTATTCAGCGACAACAGCACGCTGGCGAGATATACATCGGGCGCAATGGTTTCGAGCAACTCGGGTTCGAGAAGCATTCGCTTCAAACCCAGGCGTTCGAGCGCGTCGCGCTGGAGCATTTGCACAACCGGTTTGGGAAAAAACTGCCGGATATCTTTCAGCCAACGTCCTATACGCGGAGCAGAACTACCCAATCCACCTTTCCGGTCTTCATTGTACAGCAGATCGAGGGCATTATCAATGCCTGCCTGGGTTTGGTTGAGAGGAACGGCGTCCGTAGGATCAGCCTGGCGCCCCAATATGAGGCGCCACCTTGTTAGTTTCTCTGTACTCATTTACCTTTAAATAATCTTGCCACAAAAAGCAAGACAACTGCGCCAATTACTGCCGTAATAATGTAACTAATGGTAGCATTTCCGGTAGAAATCGAAATCTTCAGGACATCGTTGAGCAGCCAGCCACCCAGCATACCTCCCACGATGCCAATGATAATGTTCCACAGAATGCCAAACCCCGCGCCCCGCATGATCTGACCAGCAAGCCATCCGGCGATTGCACCGACGATTAAGTAGTAAATGAAAGCCATAGGTTTAGTTAATTTTAGGTTATTAAATACAATTCATAAAAAGAAATTTGCTTAATTTATTTTTTTGACGAATAAGGTTTTAAAAAGTCA
>CAZQTF010000009.1:0-32481 GCA_964596135.1 uncultured Saprospiraceae bacterium
CATTGTTATTATACTCCGGCGATGTTGTAGGCACAAGGCAGCCAGAATACTTCACACCGCAGTCTTTGCTTTTGGTAGAACTTTTACCGAAATTGCCGCCGGAAATGTGTAACTTTCCACTATTCGCAGTGTTCAACAGAGGAATCAGAGAAGTAATATTTGGAGAGCGGCATAAAAAATTCGCCACTTGTGCTTTGAATCCTTCAGTATTATAGATCCTGTGCTTGAATAACTGAAATTTAAAAACAAGCTATCAGCAACGCGTGTCAACGGAATTACAACAACCTGCTAATGAACAAGAGAAGGAAAGCTTGCTGGCGGTGGCGCTGCGCTGGGTACTGCGTGCACTGGCTTGGCTAATCAGCATTTTACTCTTGCTTATGTTCATTATCCAGATTCCGCCGGTGCAAAACTGGGCGGTGCGGAAAATTTCGGATACGCTGACCCGGGAATTGGAAACGGAAGTGCGCATCGGGTATTTATATCTTGGTTTTTTTGACCGTCTTACCCTCAAGGATTTTTATATCGAAGATATTTCGCCGGGCGATACGCTCCTGTATAGCCAAAGCCTCAAGGTCAATATTGTAACCAATCCGTTTGTTTATTTGCGCCAGGGATTTACCATCGAGGAAATCAGTCTGAGCGGAGCTACTTTTAATTTGCGCAAAGCGCCGAATGCCAGGCAAACCAATCTGGAAATTCTATTGGATAAACTTTTTCCGCCAAAAGAAAAGAAAAAAGGGCCGGAAAAGCCATTTCAGTTGGACATTCGCCGGCTCAACCTTCGGAATGTCGTTTTCCTTAAAGATGACAAGGTGTGGGGGCAGACCCTTTACGCCGCCGTTCACAACGGAAAAATTTTATTTCGCAAGCTGAACTTACCACAGAAAATCATCGATGTACGTTCGGTTGTGCTCGATGCACCCGTTTTGCGCATCAACGAATATGAAGGGATGCCTGTAGCACTCGAAACAGTAGTGGAACGAACGGATACCAGCGTAGCCCAGGATACGACCAGGCTGAAAGTAGCGATTGAGACGTTTAAAATTTCCAACGGGCAGTTTTCTCTGCACAATTACGCCCGCGCGCCGGTGAAAACCACCCCGCCGGATGAGTTGGATTATCAACACATGGATGTTTTTGACATCGCGATAGACATTCGTTGCTTCTCCTACGATCGCGAGATGTTTCTTGGCGAAGTTCGAAAAATATCGCTGAAAGATGCTAGTGGGTTTGTTTTGGACGAGTTGTCGGCACGCGAAGCCAAAGTCGCGCCCGACCGTACCGAATTGATTGATCTGAAACTCAAAACACCCCACAGCGAATTGGGGGATACCTTGATTTTTCGATACCGGGAACTCGCCGATTATACTATTTTCCCGGACGCGGTCAATATGGAAGGGCATTTTAATAATGCAACCGTTGCTTTGCAAGATATTATGACTTTTGCGCCGGTACTGAAAAACAACATTTTTTTTGCCGATAACCGCGAGGAGGTGGTGTTTATCAACGGTGAAATACGCGGCAGAATAAACAACCTGCGAGGACGCAACCTCAATATTCAGCTCTCCGACGGCTCCCGCTTGCAGGGGAGTTTCAGTTCGCGAAATTTAGCGGTGAAAAATGAAGAATTTCTGAATTTGCGCCTCGAACAACTTTCTACCCGTACCTCCACCTTGCAACAATTGGTGCCGGGCATGAACCTTCCGGCTAATTTTGAACGACTGGGTAAGCTCAACTTCCAGGGTAGTTTCGATGGTTTCTTCGCAGATTTTGTCGCTTATGGCGATTTGCGCACCGACATCGGCCGGGCAGTCATGGATATGCGTATGAATCTCAAAGGCGGTCGTGGAAAAGCCAATTATTCCGGGAAACTCCGGTTGATTGATTTTGACCTGGGCAGATGGATGAACAATCCGGATTTTGGGCTGGTCAATTTTTACTCAGAAGTAAAAAACGGCATCGGACTGACCGCTCAAAGCGCCAGCGCCCAACTGACAGCGGAAATTGAAAGCTTTTATTTCAAAAATTATAATTATCAGAACGCACAGCTTGCCGGAGAACTCAATCGAAATCTGTTTGATGGGACTTTCGCGATCCAGGATGATAATATTGATTTTAATTTCCGGGGATTGGTCAATTATCAGGACAGCATTCCGGTGTTCGATTTTCAGGTAAATGTCAACAAGTTAGACCTGCGAAAGGTCAATTTATCCAACAAAGACCTGGTGCTGGCGGGCAGCGCCGATATCAATCTCCGCAATGATCGCCTCTCCAGAATCGAAGGAGAAATCGGGTTAAATAATCTGAAAATCATTCATAATCAGGACAGTATCTACCTGATTGATTCCATTGCCGCCAATTCGGTTTTTGCACCCGGCGGAAAAAAAGTATTTCAAATAGCTTCCGATCTGCTGGACATGGAGGTCGCCGGTGTGTTTGATATCGAGCAGATTCCCGATCTGATCACCAGCTATTTCAAAAGAAATTATCCGGCTTTCTGGGAGCGGATTGGCATCAAAACCAAAGATAAAATATTGACCGTCAGCGACTATACTTTTGATATTAACATTAAAGAGACCAGAGGCTTGATGTCCATTCTCGACGAACGCATCGGCGATATACGCGATGTAAATGTGACCGGCTTTTATAACAGCGGCAATGATTCGCTGCTGGTGCAGGTGGATATTTCAGCGTTTAATTTCAATGGTATCAAAATTCAGGACGTGGCGTTCACCTTCAATGCACTGCGCGACCAGGGCTGGTTGGATGCGCAGATCAACAACGCATTGATCAACGAGAAGCAACAATTGGAACCCATCACGGTTCTTAGTTTTCTCAACCGAGATACGCTCGACTTTGGGGTGAATTATTACGCCGGGGGTTTTCTGGACAATCTCAATCTTGAAGGGAAATTTTATCCCATAGACAGCAACCTTTTTCAGGTGCAGTTTGAACCATCCAACTTGGTTATTCTGGAAACACCCTGGCAAATTGATGCCAATAACTACATTACATTTGGTAAACATTATTTCCAGGTCAATAATTTTACACTAAAAAGCAAGGAGCGGAGAGTAAAGCTGGAAAGCGTGAATGACAAAGGCGCGCGTCTGCTAATGACGGGCTTTAATTTCGATTTTATTGACGAATTGTGGGATTACGACCAACTCGATTTCTCGGGTCTTTTTGATGTGCAGGCGGAGGTTGGCAACCTCTTTGAAATGAAAGATGTGAAAGCCATCATCACCTCTGATTCCCTTTCTATCAATAACGATCCCTACGGCAGGCTTGATTTAGTGGCAACGGCAGAAGATTTAAAAAGCCCACTCCATGCAGAGCTGATGATTGACGATGGTTTGTCGAGCCTTACGGCAAAAGGGTTTTATAACCTGGCGGAAATTACAAAAGAAAAGGTACAAAAAGATGCCGAAGAACGGGCAAATCGCTATTTCGATTTTCATGTGGAATTAAAACAATACCCGCTTTGCATGGCAGAATACTTCATCGGGGATGTGGTTTCCAATACCGATGGACGCATTGATGGGAAATTACGGTTTAACGGACAACCCTCCCTGCCTAATATTGATGGAGACCTGACTCTTTGGGACGGCTCCGTAACCATCAACTATCTGAAAACAACCTACACTTTTGCCAAAGGCAATGTAGATGTCAATAACTTTTTGTTTGATGCTGGCGGTATCACGCTGCGCGATAAATACAATCACACGGCGGTGGTGTCGGGCGGAATTCGCCACAACCACCTGCGCGATTTCGGGATGGACGCGCGCTTGCGCACCCCCCGTTTTTTGGCGTTGGATACACAAAAAGGCGACAACAAACTTTTCTACGGGCATGCCATAGGGCAGGGAGATGTCCGGTTCAACGGTCCGTTCGACAAAATTGACATTTACATCAACGCAACGGCGGGCGACAGCACACACATTGTCATTCCGGTAAGTTCTGAAAAAGAAGCCTCGGAATTAAAATATATCAACTTTGTAGATAAACGCAAGCAACGGGAAGAAGCCCTGCAACCACCCGATCTTGCCAATCCTACAGGGGTCAGCTTGGAAATGAACCTCATTGTACAGGACGAAGCGCAGGTTGAATTGGTTTTTAACGAACAAACCGGCGATATCATCAAAGGCTCCGGGAGGGGAAATCTAAGAGTGCTGACGCCGCGCAACGGTAATTTCCAGATGTTTGGCGATTATACTATTCAGCAAGGCGATTATCTATTTACACTTTATAATGTTGTAAATAAAAAATTTGCGGTACGCCCCGGGGGCTATATTCAATGGACAGGCGATCCTTTTGGCGCCCAAATCAATATCGAAGCAGAATACAAGGGGCTAAACACTTCGGTTGCCAATTTTATTCAGGAATATTTAGTCAATAATCCTCAGCTCAAAAACGACGCCAGCAAATCCACGGAAGTTGTCTTGCTCATGCATCTCCAGGGCGAATTACTGCGCCCGATTATTAATTTTGATATTGAATTTCCTGCTCTGACCGGACAACTCAAGGCTTATGCCGACAGTAAAATGAATCTCCTCAAACGCGACCAAAATGAACTCAACCGCCAGGTTTTTGGTTTGATCGTGGTCGGGCAATTTCTGCCGGAGAATGTGGCGTTGCAAGGCAGCGAGATTTTGTACAACACGGTGAGCGAATTTGTGTCTAACCAACTCTCGTTGCTGCTGACGGAGTTGTTTTCTGAAGTAATCGCCGATGGGCGGGTGCTTTCCGGTATTGACTTTGACATTGCGTACAACCAATACCAGAACGTAGATCTCGGCACCGGGCAGGATTTTGTGCGCGGCGATGAGTTTGAGGTGCAACTGCGCCAGAATTTTTTCAACGATCGCTTATCGGTACTCATCGGCGGTAATGTGGATATCGGCACTAATGTCAGCAATGCCACCGCGGCAGGCACGTTTATCGGCAATGATGTAGTCATTGAATACGTCATTAGCAAAGATCGAAGCTTGAAGCTGAAAGTGTATCAGCGATTACAACCCGACATCGGCGGACGGCGTTTACAAGTAGGTACTGGATTGAGCTTTCGAAAAGAGTTTGACACCTTCGGTGAATTTTGGCGAAGCTTGCGCAAAGATGCGCAGAAAGTTAAAGACAGTAACTAAGTTTTTTATCGAGCCAATAATCATTAACCATTAGGATCATGCTAACCCAAGCCGCACTCAATTTTCTCAAAGACTTAACCAAAAACAACAACCGCGAATGGTTTCAGGATAACAAAAAACGCTACGAAAAAGACCTGCAAAAGCCCTTTGAAAACCTCATCGGGAACATCATTCACGAGATTCAAAAGATAGATCCAACCGTAATTGTCACGCCAAAGCAGGCTATCTTCCGTATTTACCGCGATACTCGTTTTTCCAAAGATAAAAGTCCTTACAAAACCCACGTCGGCGCGATCATTTCGCCGGGTGGTACGAAGGCGAAAGAATATCCGGGCATGTACATTCACGTGGAGCCGGGCATGCTGATGCTGGGCGGCGGCGCTTATTTTCTGGAAAATCAATCATTATATCAATTGCGACAATTTATTACATTAAATGTAAAAAGGTTTGAAAATATTATTTCTGATCCTGATTTTGTAATAAAATACGGAGAACTGAAAGGCGAAAAAAATAAGCGCTTACCTGTTGAATTCTCAGAAATTGCAGAAAAACAACCACTTTTGTATAATAAACAATTTTACTACATGGCGGAACTCGATCCGCAGAATGTGCTGCGCAAAGATTGTGTATCATTGGTCATGGAATATTACCATGCTGCCAAACCACTCCATGATTTTTTGGTCGAAGCATTGAATTCCTGATATAGCGACGGATATTACAAGCGCGCCATCCTTTGCCGCAATAAATGATCGGCTAATACCAGCGCTGTCATTGCCTCCACAATAGGCACCGCGCGTGGGAGCACACATGGATCGTGCCGTCCGCGACCGACTACCGCGACCATTTCGCCCGCTTCGTTGACCGATTCCTGTTCGGGAATGATCGTCGCCACCGGTTTGAACGCTACCCGGAAGTAAATATCCATGCCATTGGAAATACCGCCCTGCACGCCGCCGGAGTGGTTGGTGTGGGTTTTGATCACGCCTTTATCATTGTAAAACAAATCGTTATGCTCAGAACCGCGCAGCGTTACGCCATCGAAACCCGATCCATATTCAAAACCTTTGGTTGCATTGATGCTCATGATCGCTTTGGCTAAATCCGCGTGGAGTTTGTCAAAAACTGGTTCGCCCAGACCTACCGGACAGCCTTGCACCACGCCCGTCACCACACCGCCAATTGTGTCGCCATCTTTGCGTACCGACTTGATGAGATCAATCATCTGGGGCGCCACGTCCAGATCGGGGCAGCGCACGTCGGTCGCTTCAATGTTATTAAAATCTAATTCCCAGTAGTTTTTTTCAACTTTCAAATTACCCACCTGACTCACATAAGCTTTGATCTGAACCCCCTGTGTTTGCAAAAGCAGTTTGGCAATGGCGCCCGCCGCTACACGTGCCGCCGTCTCCCGCGCCGAAGAGCGCCCACCGCCGCGATAATCGCGGATGCCGTATTTGGCGAAGAAAGTATAATCCGCATGCGAAGGGCGGAATTTGTCGGCAATGTGGCTATAATCGCCGGAACGCTGATCGTCGTTATAGATCACCATCGCAATGGGGGTGCCAGTGCTTTGCCCCTCAAAAATGCCGGAAAGAATCTGCACCGTATCGCTTTCCTTGCGCTGAGTTACGATATTCGATTGCCCCGGACGCCGCCGGTCGAGCTCTTTTTGAATAAAAGTTTCGTCAATTGGCAGTCCCGCCGGGCAGCCATCTACGATGACGCCGATTGCCTTGCCGTGCGATTCTCCGAAAGTAGTAAGCTTGAATACCTGTCCGAAACTATTGCCAGCCATTTCTTAAGTTAGAAGTACGAAATAAGAAAACAATTTAATATGATTACGAAGATAAGCAAAATTCGCCCGGTGTTAATGTTGTTGAATATTGTAGCTTCAACGGTCGTTGATCAGTATATTAATTTATTGTTTCCACTCAATGCATCCGATCCCCTCTCAATTCTAAATCTTTCATTACTTGCGCTTCATATTTCAGGTACTCCTGCCAGCGTTGTTTAACCTTTTCTTCGGGGGCGTAGCGCTTGGCAAGTTCGATGAAAAGTACGTAATGTCCGGCTTCGGAGACCATGAATTTATGATACCAATCGCGCAGGGCTTCGTCGCTGATGTGGAGGCTTAGCAGGCGGAAGCGCTCGCAGCTGCGGGCTTCGATTAGGGCGCAGGTGAGCAGTTTTTCCAAGAGGTTGTCTTCGCGGTTACCGCCTTTCTTCTGGAATTGGAGCAGCGCGTTGACGTATTCGTCTTTGCGTTGTTTGCCGAGTTGAAGATTGCGCCTTTTGAGTTCGGTCAAAACCATGCGGAAGTGCCCCCATTCCTCCGTTACAATCGGAGCGAGTTCTTCCACTATTTCAACTTTATCGGGGTACTGCTGGATAAGCGAAATACACGACGTAGCGGCTTTCTGCTCGCAATAAGCGTGGTCGGTGAGGATTTCAGCAAGGTCTTTTTCCGCCAAGTTGACCCAGCGCGGGTCGGTTGGGAGTTTCAATCCCAGCATTTGTACAGCTCTCAGTTCCTGTTCTTTGGTTTGCATCGCGTTCGCGGTTTGATTCGTTGAATGCCGCAAAAATAAGGTTTTCCTGCAAAGTTATCAGCTACCTGCCGGCAATTCCACACGCAGGAAGGCTTTTTTACGAATGGCATAGAAAATATTGTAAGGTTCTACTTCTACTTTTTCGCCGGCGATGAGCAGCGATTTTGTGCTATCCTTGATACGGGGATACAACCACCCGACAATCTTCTCGATGGAATCATTTTCATCAAACGTGAGATACATGCGAATGGATTCCTGGTAGCCAATGCTACTGCCGCGGTGATCCTCGTCCATGATGATAACAGCGCCCGTGTCGGGAATCTTGAACTTGTCGCCAAATTGCAGCCAGCGGTACATCGTACCGAAGAGCCTGTATTTCAAATCTTTATCTGTAGTAATAACTTCTATTTTGAGCTTATTGGCAGCAAAAATGGCGTGGTCATGCATAAACGTATCATTATCCTCAGGGCGAAGCGCCACGGGCATGCCTTTGCCGGCGAGGTGGGCTTCGATCTTCTCCGCCAGGTCTTCAATTTGTTGAAAACGCTCGGTTGCCATTTCACGCACGGTTTCATCCTCAAATTTTTCAAAATTATCGGGATGATATTTACTGCGCAATTCTTTCAGAATGCGCTTGAATGCTTCTTTATCAAGTGCTTCAAACGGCACGCCGAAGTATTTTTGAATGGCTTCTTTATCTTTTTCGGTGATAGTGTTATCCATATTCAAATATGCTGACGATTTGTCAATTTGCTACATAAGAAACCGCCAGGTTCGTTTTTAGTTGAACTATGATTGTAATATTGTTAATTATTACAAGTTAGAGGCACTGTTAATTTATAAACAAATAAATAGTTGTAAATGAACACTTGCTCTTTAATAAATAACTTATTTTTAATATTTTATGATTTGGTCAATAGCAATTCACAAATAATCACCATTTAAATAGACGAACGAGAAGACAAATTACTTTAACAGTACTGCTATTTTCTTCAACATTTCCCGATCCACGGTATGTTCGCCATTGAAGGAATGCACCCGAAAATCAAGCTGATTGTCCTTGAGCAATTGCTCATGCTGTGCCAGGCGTTCGGGTGTGATGAAAGGATCGGCAGTGCCGTACACAAAGTGCAGTTGCTTATTTGCAAAATAATCGTGACGGGGGCGATAGTCAAGGTCTTCCGGTACCAGCCCTGCCCAAAGGACAAGGGCATCGAAATGCGGAAAATCGCGCATCATCCAACGGAGTTGGGTAGCACAGCCCTGCGAGAAGCCAAGCAAGATCACCTGCACATCTACAGCGAATTGTGGTATGTAATATTGATATAAGACGGAAAGATAATGGGCGTAATCCTCGATTTCGATCAGGCGGTCTTCTCTGGTCATCCAGGATGCGCCAACCTTGCCGCTCAAGCCTTCGGTATAAAATCGCGATAATCCTTCAGGCGCGAGCACGAACACGTCCTCAGAAGTCAGTACGTCAAATTTTCGAATGAAAAACTTTGCCAATTGCCCGTAACCGTGACAAACAATCCAACACTGACGAACTTGTTTCCCAGGGTTACCAACAGTGTAGTAATGCGCCGTTTTAGTAATGGAAATCGTATGCGCCTGGATCATTTAAAAAAGTTGATCAGATGATAAAAGGCGAAAATACGGCAGCACCTGAATCTATTCACTTTTCACCGGCTTAATTCTTGCCTTTTTTCCCGCCGAAGAGATCTTTTTCTCGCTCATCCAGTACAGGATAAGGGCGAGGGGCTTCTTCGATAATTTCGTGCAGCACCATCGATTCGTATTTCCAAACCCCTTTTTCAAAGCGGTAACCTTCGTAGCTGCCATCGGGCACCATTACCATGCCCTCGTTGTATTGCCCAGCCATTGGGATGAGATGATCGAAAATAAGCAGTTGCAAAGCTTCGTCATAGTTTAGTCGCACGCTAGAAGCAGCAGAATATTCCAGAAATAAACGTTTTTTGATCTGTTCGGGTTTTCCTTTTTCCCGACTTACAAAAACCGGGGCACCGAATGTGGGCTTATTATCTTTAAAAGTGAGCACGTCCACAATTTTACGCTTGCGGAAAAACTCGAAACCATCGAAACCAAAGAGCAGGTAATATTTCCCCTGTGCCCCCTTGCATTCTTTGATGTTGTAATAAAGCGAACCATACCACTCATCAGGCGAAAGCTCTTCCTGCTCTACATCTGCCACGTTTGCCGAGCGATCAATCAGCGGAAACAGCCTGAGTTCTGGCGTATTCATCTGGATGGCGCCATAGTAACGATATTCGTCCTTGTCCACATACAGTTGCCAGGTAAAAACGCGGAACGAGCTATCCTGTGGATATTGGATTGAAACTGTTTTGAGTCGCTCAAAAGGATACTGGAAAGAATGCTCGGTCTTCAGCGCCTGCACCAGCATGGGGATCATTTTGCGGCAAGCTGCAAAACGATAATCAGGCGTGGAGTCGTTCACAATGGCGTAGCTCAATATCGCCAGCGTGTCTTCCCAGGTATGCAATGCTTCCAGATTTTCATCCGAGATATTGCCGACAGTTTGCGCGCTCAGCGGTATAGAAAAACCGAGACAAACAGCAAATGCAAGAATTTTGTACATGGCTTGATTATTTCGGAAGCATTAACGCCGGGGATCATTAAAAAATTGTGAATGGAAGTACGGAAAACCTTTATCAGGCTATACCTTTCTACCGTTGCCTTTTCGACTTGTTGTTTTTGTAATCCATAAAAATAAATTCGCCCAAACCCTGTAGGCTGCTGTAAAAAGCCTTGCCATTGTTGGCGCGGGTAAACTGATCCACGAATTTCATTAAATAAGGATCGCGGGCAATCATGAAGGTAGTAATCGGAATTTGCAGTTTGCGGCATTGCGTAGCCAGCCCCAGCGTACGACTCACGATCTTGCGGTCCAGCCCGAAGCTGTTTTTATAATAATTTTTGCCTTTCTTGATGCAGGTTGGCTTACCATCGGTGATCATAAAGATCTGTTTGTTCGGGTTTTTCCGGCGGCGCAGCAAATCCATCGCCAGCTCCAGCCCGGCAACGGTATTGGTATGGTAAGGTCCGACTTCCAGGTAAGGTAAATCCTTAATTTCAATCTGACGAGCGTCATCGCCAAAAACGAGCACATCCAGCGTATCCTTCGGATACCGGGTCGTGATGAGTTCTGCCAGCGCCATTGCTACTTTCTTGGCAGGCGTGATGCGATCTTCGCCATAAAGAATCATCGAATGCGAGATATCAATCATCAGTACGGTGCTCATCTGGCTCTGGTAGTAGGTTTCATGCACTTCGAGGTCTTCCTCGGTCAGTTTAAATTCATCAATGCCGTGATTGATTTGTGCATTTTTCAGTGATTCGGTCACCGCCAGATTGTCGAGCGTATCGCCAAATTCAAACGGGCGCCGGTCGGCGGTAAATTCATCGCCACGACCACCTTGCTTGGTGCTGTGGTTGCCACGCTTCGATTTTTTCAATTGTCCGAAAACATCCTCCAATGCCTTGCGGCGCAACGCAATTTCCAGCTTGGAAGATGGTACAAATCCTGGTGCCTGTGGTCCTTCCTGCTCAATATAGCCCTTATCAATCAAATCCTGAATAAAATCAGCCATGCCATAATTCTCATCGGTCAGTTTGTATTCTTTATCCAGTTCCGTTAGCCACGACAAAGCCTCGCGCACGTCGCCGGACGTGTACATCAGCAGTTCCTGAAAGATTTTAAACAGCCTATCGAAAGACGACTCGCCATCGCCGGGTTTATACTCTGAAAATTTCCATCCAATCATAATCGCCATTGGGTTGTTTTAATCAAATTCCCTTTTGTAAAAATAGAAACGCCCTGACTAAAGTTCAAGGCGTACAGTGTTAAAAAATACATTTTACGCTATAAAACGTCTTAAAGAAGAAACGCAACTCAAAAAGGTCAAGCTATGGCGCAACATCTGGCAAGCTCCACGTAATTAGGACGATCGGACACCAACTTGTGGATGAAACTCTCCTTAATTTTGCCGTCTTGTATGACAAAAATGCCCGGCATCTGAAATCCATCGCCCAGTAATTTACCCGCGCCATGCCCTTCGAGGATACCCGATTGAAAGCCGCGAATAAAAAAATGCAAGCCAAACAACTGATTAAAATTGCCTTTTACCAAACCAAAAGCCGCGTAGTACTTGCACACTGGGTCGCTGATGTGCGTAGCGCCTTCCAAATCATAGCGATTGAAGTATCGTTCCGCAATCTCGTCATCCGACATATGCACGAAAACAATCCGCGTACCCATGCTCTCGATGTCTTTTCGCCTTTTGGAAATATCCGATAAAGCTTCCCGACAAAAAGTGCAACCAAAATGCCGTAGAAAAACCAGCATAGTTGGCTGCAGGAAGGACATTTCCTGCACGCTCTCGCCGGTATTGGCAATCATTTGCCCTAAAAGCTCCCTATCCACATTCACTACTGACGACATTATAAAGCAGGTTAACTTACAAAAATTAATTTCTCAACAAGCGCACAAGCGAAAAGTTTATTTTTTGGAGTTTTATTGAGGCAACTAAGTTACAATTCCGTCTTCAACACTCCAACACCGTATCGGTGATTATGCTTATTTCTATACTTTTTACCCGGATTATGGACTTTTTATTACGAAAAAATAGTCGCTTCGGATTTTTATGTAATAAATTTCTTTTGAACCTTTGTACGCAAGAACCATTCAAGGTTTATTAGCTTTGTAAAAAAACGGAACACCATGCTCACTGCCATTTCTCCGATTGACGGTCGCTATCAGAGCAAGACACAGGAATTAGCCGATTTTTTCTCGGAATTCGCACTCATCAAGTACCGGGTATTTGTAGAAGTACAGTATTTTATTGCCTTGTGCGAGCTACCCCTGCCGCAACTTAAAGACGTCACCGAAGGGCAAATCAGTGAACTGGTACGTATCTGCAATCGTTTTGATATCGCTGATGCCGAAGCCATCAAAAGCATCGAAAAAACAACCAACCATGATGTAAAAGCGGTAGAATATTTTCTGAAGGAAGAATTTGATGCCCTGAATATCAGTCACTATAAAGAATTCATCCACTTTGGGCTGACATCACAAGATGTAAATAACACGGCTATTCCATTATTATTGAAAGACGCCATGAAGCAGGTTTACCTGCCTTTGTTTGAAAAAGTGCGCAATCGCCTCGACGAACTGGCGCGGATGTGGCTCAACATTCCCATGCTCGCCCGCACGCATGGGCAGCCGGCTTCGCCAACGACGGTAGGCAAGGAACTGCTCGTGTTTGTAAAACGCCTCGATACGCAAATCGAACAGATCAAAAGCATTCCGGACAGCGCCAAATTTGGCGGCGCCACTGGTAATATGAACGCGCATTATGCCACTTACCCCGACATTGACTGGCACAACTTTGCCAATTTTTTCCTGCGCCAGTATTTAGGTTTGGAGCGCTCCTATCCGACCACTCAGATCGAGCATTACGACAATCTCGCCGCCCTGTTTCAGGCAATGAGCCGCATCAATACGGTGCTGATTGATCTTTGCCGCGACATCT
Organism: uncultured Saprospiraceae bacterium; assembly: GCA_964596135.1. GTDB lineage: Bacteria > Bacteroidota > Bacteroidia > Chitinophagales > Saprospiraceae > JADJNW01. The sequence goes on from CAZQTF010000009.1 coordinate 13,264, forward strand.
GGACTTACATTTCGATGGATTATTTCAAACAAAAAGTAGTAACCACCGAGGTCGGTTCTTCTGCCATGCCACACAAGGTAAATCCTATTGATTTTGAAAATGCCGAAGGAAACCTGGGTATTGCCAACGCAATTTTCACACATTTGGCAGAGAAATTGCCCGTCTCACGCCTGCAGCGCGACCTGACCGACAGTACAGTGCTGCGCAATATCGGTGTCCCCATCGCTCATACGGTAATCGCTTTCAAATCTATACTCAAGGGTTTGAATAAATTAGTGCTCAACGAACACAAACTCCACGAAGATCTCGAGCAAAACTGGATGGTGATTGCCGAAGCAATCCAGAGCATCCTCCGTCGCGAAGGCTATCCCAAACCTTACGAAGCGCTCAAGGAACTCACTCGCGGCAAAGCCAGCATTTCAAATTTTGAAATAGAAGAATTTATTAATACCCTCGACGTCAATGCTGCAGTAAAAGAAGAACTGAAGCGGATTACGCCGCACAATTACATCGGTAAAGTTTGAAAACCTTAGAACATTACCCTATCAAAATACCCGTACGCCCTTTTCGTAACGAACGACTCTCGGTTCGGTATAAACCGGTCGAATAAAGGTATCCATAAAAGTGGCAGCAGACGATTCATCTTTGAAGTCGCCGACCGTGTAAGAAAACTTGCCGCCTTCCAGTTCTTCCATCACCACATTGCCGTGTCGGAAAACACTTCGCTGGTGTCTGCCAGCAGGGTGTCGGTCGCCATAATCTCAATGCGAAAACCGGTGTAATTCTCTGGCAAATCTTTCGCCGGATAGCCTTCGGGCTTCGCAATCTTGATTTCGAGGCTGGCATCCGAAGGTCGTATTGCGCCGGCTTTTTTTTCCTGCGCTTTACGCATTTCCAGCGCTTTGTCAAACTCCTCGCTTTGCCCCAAAGCCGTTTGCATTAAAATTGCGAACATCGTAGTCAAAACAATTGTAAAAAACGCTTTCATGTAATGAGTTTTTAATTTCCCGTCATTCGATTATTCCAACATTCCATTATTCCAACTTACCTTTGTTGCCAAAACAATGCAGCAAAGCCGATGAGTTTAAGAATAATTTTTATGGGTACGCCCGAATTCGCCGTCCCTTCGTTAGATATTCTGGTTAAAAACGGCTACAATGTCGTTGGTGTTGTGACTGCTACCGATAAATTGGGCGGTCGCGGCGGTAAGCAACTGATCCAATCTGCCGTCAAGGAATATGCTGTGGCAAACGGACTGCGGGTTTTGCAACCCGAAAAGCTGAAAAATCCAGCGTTTTTGGAAGAATTGCGCAGCCTGCAAGCCAATCTGCAAATTGTCGTTGCCTTCCGAATGCTACCCGAAGTCGTGTGGGCAATGCCCTCCCTCGGTACGTTCAATCTGCATGGTTCACTGCTGCCCAAATACCGCGGTGCGGCGCCAATCAACTGGGCAATCATCAACGGCGAGACTGAAACCGGCGTGACGACCTTTTTCCTGCAGCACGAAATTGACGCCGGCGATATAATTTTACAAGCCACTATGCCCATTGGTGAAAACGAAACCGCCGGCGAAGTGCACGATCGCATGATGCAACTTGGTGCCGAAACAGTACTAAAAACGGTGCAAATGATCGAGCAGGGCAACGTCCAGCTTCAAAAACAAAAAGATGCAGAAGCTTCGCACGCACCCAAGATTTTCCACGAAACCTGCGAAATCAATTTCAACCAGCCGACTCAAAAAGTGCATGACTTTATTCGCGGGCTTAGCCCCTACCCTGCTGCCTGGACGATGCTCGATGGCCAGGAACTCAAAATTCTGAAAACCACCAAAGAAATCGTGCTACACGATCATACCGCCGGCACTTTCATTTCCGACAATAAAAAAATGCTCAAAATCGCCACAGCCAATGGCTTCGTTCACGTGCATGAGTTGCAGTTGCAAGGCAGAAAACGGATGGACGCGGTCGCATTTTTGAATGGGTATAAATTTGAACAAAACGCTTAATCCAATCCCTCTTTTGCGCGCTGCTCCCGCACGAAATCATAGCCAAAGCTTAGTTTTTTCGCGGTTTTTGATTTTTCGTCAATGATCCGCCAGAAGGGCGTGATCGCTTCGAGCGGCGCGCCTTGCTGATAGCTTTCGTAAGCGGCTTCCGCCACGATCCGCAAAAAAATACCCGAGGTAACCGGGCAGGTGTAATCCGCATGGTACTCAGCAGCTAAGTCTCTGCGCATGGTCGCCAGGTCGCTGCTTTGCCCCAGCGGAATATGCCGGATATAATCATCCACGATCTTGGGCGTAGCAATCAGCATTTTACAACCTGCCGGCATATCGGCAAAAGCCTTGTCAATCGTCTCGATCGTGGGCTCCGTTTGGGTATTGAATTTCTCTGTCCACGTTTTTCTTTTATATGCCATAATAAGTTATGATATTTTTTTAAAATTAAAACCCAATTCCCTATTTTCAAATGATGAAAATCAATCCCTCAAATATTTCTGGCGGCTAATTTGTTTTTATCATTTTCAAATTATGAAAATCGTTATCTTTGAAAGAATTATGATAGATAATTAGCTGGTTTTCGTTGCAAAAAAGTGATAATCAAATTCTCGAAAAGAATAGTACAACCATTATATTTTCCTGATCATCAGCCAGTAAATCAAAAGTAAAGATGTACATCAACACCCGCAACCTGCGATTTATGCTACACGAAGTGTTCCATGCCACTTCGCTCAACCAATACGCCTATTACGCCGACTATGACGTCGAGGCGTTTGACATGGCACTCGATGCTGCCCGGCAAATCGGCGACACCTATCTTTTCCCGTTTTATCGAGAAATGGACAAGGAAAAAGCCTATTACAAAGACGGCGTGGTGCATGTGCACCCCAGCCTGCGACCAGCGATCAAAGCGCTCGCGGAAGGTGGCTGGATTTCGGCGCACGACAGCCACGAAAACGGGGGACAGCAAATGCCTTTCACCTTGCTCAATGCGGGATTACTGTGTTTTTACGCAGCCAATGGCAATACCGCCGCGCACGCTTTCCTTACGGCAGGCGCCGCCAATCTCATTCGCAGGTTTGGCTCTCCGGAACTAAATGAAACCTACATTCCGCCTATGTACGCAGGCGACTGGCAGGGCACGATGGCGCTCACCGAACCTCAGGCAGGCAGTTCACTCACAGACATTGCCACTTCGGCTACGCCGACAGAGAAGGGTTATTATAAAATCAAAGGGCAAAAGATTTACATTTCTGGTGGTGATCATAATGCCGTGGATAATGTCGTACATCTATTATTAGCAAAAATTCCGGGTGCGCCGGCCGGCACAAAAGGCATTTCATTATTTGTAGTGCCTAAATATCGTCTAAAAAGCGGCAAATTAGTAAATAACGATGTAACAACGGCAGGCATTTACGGCAAAATGGGGCAAAAAGGTTATGTCGCTGCACATTTAATGCTGGGTGAACAAGATGACTGCCAGGGTTATTTGGTTGGCGAACCACATCATGGGTTACCCTATATGTTTCAAATGATGAATGAAGCCCGCATTGGCACTGGTATCATGGCTACGGGCGCAGCTTCGGCTGCTTATTATGCTTCTTTAAAATATGCCAACGAACGCTCACAGGGACGCCATCCCTCAAATAAAGACCCGCACGTGCCGCCGGTTCTCATTATCGAACATGCCGATGTGCGCAGGATGTTATTGCAACAAAAAGCGATCGTAGAAGGCAGCATTGCGTTATTATTACAATGCAGTTATTATGCTGATCTTGCGCACGCCGCCGAAGGTGAAATCAAAGAAAATGCGCATCTACTGCTGGAATTACTTACCCCCATCGCCAAATCCTATCCCGCTGAAATGGGCACCTATGCCACGAGCGTAGGCATGCAGGTGCTGGGCGGCGCCGGCTACACCGACGATTTCCCGCTTGAGCAATATTACCGCGACATCCGCGTGAACGCTATCTATGAAGGCACTACCACCATTCACGGGCTGGATCTTCTGGGCAGAAAAGTGATGATGCACAACGGCAAAGCCTCGATGCTCTTCGCGCAGGAAGTACAAAAAACCATCGTTGCCGCACAAGGCTCTGCAAAGTTCAAGCCTCTTGCCGACAAACTCGCCCTCACCGCCAGATCGCTCCAGGAAGCCACTGCCCACCTGATGCAGTTGGCCATGAAAGAATCCGCCGAGGTCTTCCTGGCCGACGCCACGCTTTACCTTGAATATTTTGGCATTATTACCATTGCCTGGCAATGGCTCCGGCAAGCCATTATTGCCGATCAGGCGCTGACCAACGCCGCCGGTGATGATGTTCGTTTTTATCAGAGTAAACTACATACCTGCCGCTATTTCTTTGAGTATGAACTGCCAAAAACTTACGGTTTGCACGCCCGTCTGATGAGCCACGAACGCGTAACGCTGGAGGTAAAACCGGAAGAGATTGTGTAGTCCATGATATTAAAAACATGAAATGAGGATTATAGTAAAAAAACTTTGCATCCATACATTTACTCGTTAGAAATGCGAAGTATAAAAAAAGTCTGGTGACAAAAAAGTCACCAGACTCGTCGAATATAGGTTTGTGAAGAATATGTTTTTGAATTGACTCTTATGGTATCAATAACATTCTGCGTACCAGCCGCTGTTCGCCGGTTTGCAATGCATAGAAAAATAAACCCTTGCCGGAGAAGGATGCTCCTGATACCTTGACTTCATGCGTACCTTTTGTAAAATTAGCGCTTTGCTGCCAGATTATTTTACCATTTACATCATAAATCATAAGCGTGGCGTCGCCGGCTTCCGGCAATTGAAAGCGGATGACGGTTTCGTTCCGGAAAGGATTGGGCATATTTTGATACAACGCGAAAGCTTTTGGTTCGTCCGGGGGTGCAGAAAAATAGAGCTGAACATTCGCGGTAGTTGCTCCGACCAAAGCGATGGACGGCGCCCACCTTTTGCTCAGGCTAATCGCATCGGCTAAGACCGTTTCCTTTGCTACGCGGAAAACGAGGGTAAACAATACGACGTCACCGGCTGCAACATTGATGCCTGCAGCATTGTCCCATACTACCCTGAACAAGCCTTCGTTTGCGTATTCGTGGCTATAGTGTTCCGACTGTACAATACCGGGGTCAATTGATTGTAGTTGCAAGGTTCGCGGGTCGAATTGCAACTCGAACTGAAGCGCCTGCATGTTTGCCAGATTGGCGTATATCGGCACCTCTACAATAGTTCCCGGCTCAAGCATCTGATCGGCAATATACAACGAAAAAGTTTCGTTACTGCGACTGGTAATACCCAGGCGATCCGCGACCACGCTGCCATTTACATCTCCGGTTTTGAGCGCAAGGAAATTAACATCATTCTCGGCATTCGATAACTGCCGGATGGAAATGTATTCGGGAAATAACTCCTGCCAGGGGTTGAGCGGATTCGGAAAAACATAACCAACGTCTATAAATCGCCAACTGGTATTGTTGGTAAATTTCAGTTGAACACCCAGCAACACATTTCTTAAATCTGTAATATCATCGGCATTAATTTGTTTATCCGCATTTACATCCGCTGCAATCAAGCGATATGGCAATTGAATGCGCTCAATACCCAACACATGCTTTTGCAAAAGAATCAAATCTGCAATCGAGAGCCCTTCCGTAGGATTCGTATCCATAATCGGCACCACTTTATAATCTGCCTGCATCGGGATGCTGTCGAAGCGAAACGAACCGGAAGCGCTGGTATATTGAAAAACGCTGTCATTGTTGACCAGCATAACACTTACGTCTCGCAAGCCATAATTATCTTCGGTGTGTACGCTTCCGCCGATGGAGCCCATGCCAGGATCAAGATCTTCACATTGATTAGAGTTTATTTGTACCAGAATATACGTTTTGCAAAAAGCATAATTCGGACCGCCAATAGTACCATCAGGCTGCACCGTATAGGGATTGTTGGCTTTATCCCAGGCATATACTTCGATGTAGAGCGTACCGAGGTCGTCGCAGGTTAAGATGAGTTCCTGTTGGTCAGGTGAAGGAATTTCGCCCTCGCGGTTGATAGAAAAACCAGTGATCCCAGAACAATCGCTGATCTGGCTAACCAGTAAATCGCTTGCCCGCACAGACATTGCTGCAGGATCGGCATCGCCATCACCATCGGCATCGGTGTTGGGCGGCGTCGGCATGAGCGTGATGGTAATGCCATTCAGGCAAGTAGGTGCAGGCGCTTTGCAGTCAACTACCGTAAATGGAAGGCGCTGCAAGGTCGGATTGCCGCACCCGTCAATTGCATGGATTTCCAATTCATGGCTACCAATTTTATAATTACCAGAAGCTAGATAGTTACCGCCTTTGGTATATTCTGCAATTTTCTGACCGTCAACAAAAACTTTAATATTAATATCATTAGGGGTGCAAATATCATTTACTGAAAATGGAATTTCAACTAAAGCATTACAATTATTATTGACACTACAAAACGGATCCGGCGCCGTCACTGAAATCGCTGGCGGCACGTCATCACTGATCTTGATGTGTTGAGTATAAACCCAATAGCCGACGGAGGGAGAAGTTCGCCAATAGCCGGTTGGATTACCCGGAGTACAAGTGCGCCGTTCATTAGCTCTGGGATTGGTGTTGCTCTCATAGTCGTCACGGTCAATGTAAGCAATGCCCGAAGAACGGCGGATCACCCATACTTGCTCATCGCCGGGTCTGCCGTCGCAGTCTTCATCGCGACCGATAGCGATGGGCTGCGACTGTCCGTCGTATTCACACCAATTGATCACACGATAGGTCCTGAAAATTTTACCACATTGATCATTTGTGTCGAAGAACTTTTGATCTTGAACACTGACCACCAGGTAATCACAGGAGGATTGTTCTTTGATCACCGCCTCCTGAAGAGGCGTTTGCCCACAGCTTACCTCTTTATCCTCCGGAAAACGGATCTTGTAATTATGCACCCCTTCAATCGTCACGGTTTGTTCACAAATATCATAACCGCCATAATTATTGGATACCTGAAAACGGCGAATGATCGTACCGGTTTCACAACTGCTCAGGTTGACAATAGGCTCCAACTCAGACCATAGCCCCGGATAACACTTGTTTTCGGCTTTGCCAAAAAGTGATTGCAATTGGTAAATATTACGGGGATTAAAATCATAAGGCAGTTGGTCGCATGTAATAGTTTTATCATAAGGCGGTTTACAGCAACCAGAAAAATCTTTAACGGGTGCATCCTTAGCGAAAGTTATTCCGGCGACCAATAAGAACGCCAGGAAAAGGCAGTAAAAGTGCTTTTTCATATTTTGGGATTTTAATTTGTTAGCGATACAACGGAAATGCCTGTAATAGTGGGGGGAGAAATACAGGATTGGTATAGTAAACAGCTTTGATAACAAAGTTACGTTTTATGAATCTTAAATTCAAACGCTTTTGCAAAAAATTGTATATAACAATGTTTATTGGTGGAAACTGATTGTTGTTATTGCAAAAAAACAACCAGTCTCCAACATTTGGACATTCTTCTCAATCCTCGTCAATCGGCATCCGAATTCCAATCATGTAGCCTACATCCCATTTACCGGTAGCATTGCGCGACCAGGCAACGTCGAAGCGGAACAGCCGGAAAGCACCAAAGCCAATATTGTCAAGCCCTAAGCCAAGTTCAAGATAACCTTTTTGTTCTTCCGTGTACAAAAATGCCGTCTTGAAAATTTCACGCCAACCCATTTTGCGTAACAGAGGGATTTTGCCCAATATCCAGCCGTCGAAATTGTGCTGAAAATGTGCTTGCACATATTCGCCTTGGGTACTATACTCATAATAAGGCAGCAGCAGAAACGACGAACTATAGCGATCTGGATTGCCGATCACGGTCTGATTCCCAAGAAAATGGCGATAATCCATGAATTGTAGGGTATTCCGGGAAAGGAATTTGCCCGCTTCCACATTAAACTCCAACGCACCGATCACACCGAGCGAGATGTAATTTTCGACAACTCTCAGCGATAGCAGGTCGTAGTTTACGTCGCTGCCAAAAGAGCGGATGCCCTTACGGTATTCAATCCAAAGGTCGGGCAGATCAGAACCATAGCTAAACTTTTGATCAGGATAGGTGCTGTATTTCTGTTTGTAACGCAGGCGCAGATTAGCGGTGAAAGTCAAAGCTTCGCTTTGCAAAAAGGAAGGTACGAATTCAGCGTTCAACGGATCATTGGGCGTATAGCTTTTGTCCTCATTTTTGTTCCACGAAAAATCGGTGCGGTTGACCAGCGGGCTCCGTTGTGCATATTCCAAAGCAGTACTCAAAAAGACCCCATTTGCCAGTTCTCTCTGGAAATTGATTCGCCCAAAAGCTTTGTCGTACAGCTTCATGTAGTTTTCTTTGCCCAATAAGGAATACATGGTATTGAGCGTTTTACCGATCGGATTGGCAGGGTTGAACTGCACCGCGTCCACTCCGCCGGCAATGCTAAGGTACGATTGTGTTTTTTGGTCAAAACGATACCCCAGGTTCAGGGTTCCACGCAGGCGTTTGTCGGCAAAACCATAATTCAACGCACCGCGCGCCGTCCACCAGCGCGTGCTCTTTTCATCCAAAACCCGACGATAAGTGGCGTTGATATCAGCATTCCAGCCCTGTACGGTGTTGAACTGAATCGTCGTCACCGGCGAGTTGATATTGAAATAGCGACGTTCGTAAGAATTGCGGAAATCGTATCCGAAAAATACATCTACCAACTTAAATTTGTTATTTTTGACATCAATCGAATCCAGGTAAGGTTTGGAGCGTCGAATTTCCTGAATGCTATCTTTCCGCACATAGTCAATGGCTTCTTCCTGGGTAAGCGGAATCGGACGGATGGTGTCCCAGAATTTCTGTGGCTTTTCGTTGGCGCCTTCATTTACTTTAAAAACTTCATTTCCAAAAAAGCCAGGTTTGAAGTCCGGATTCAAATCATAATTGCTGTAAATACCCGTAAAAACACCTCCCAGCCGAAAGCCAAACAAACCTGCCTTAAAATCAATTGTTTGTGAAAACAAACGCCAGCCATCGGGTTGTTGTACCGGCACATACACCTGTCGGATATACAAAGAATCCAGCCCCGGCTGGTTGATGCTGCTCTGAAGCAATAAAAGTTCGGCGCTTTGAATGTTCCACAACTCTTCTGTAATGTAAATAATGCCGCGATAAACGGGGTCTTCGTTCCGCCGAGGAATGACTTCAATTTTATTTACCAGACGTCCCTCGTCGTCGAGAAACGTGCCGACCGTTTTATAACGATAATAATAAAGTGCATTGGCAGCGATCGGCGATACAATTTGCCGACTGAAATCAGCCGTGTTTTCATACAAATTGAAATCCATATCCGATGCACGGTTAAAGCCAAAGCCATTGTCATTGCCACTTACTTTCGAGGATATCATTTCCTCTTTATATTGCCCCGGTTCCTGGAAATAAAGTTTTGATTGCGATTCGGACAGATAAATAATCCCTTGCCGGTTGGAATCGAGCGTACCGCCGAGATCGCCCAGTTCTCTGCCCATAAATTTTTCCGGCGCATTCAGAAACTTGATATTACCCTTGATATACACATCACAAGCATAAGCTTTAATCAAATCTCGGTAATACTTACGTTTGGCAATAGCTTTGCGGATTACCGCGTAGGCAGGGTCTTCGGCATCAGCGGTCACCGTGATTTCGCCAAGTTCAACAGGCTGCTCCGCCAGCGCAATGTTTAATTCCAACGGTGAAGCATTCACCTTAATTTTTTCAATATGCGGTTTATAACCTACATACTGAAAAACCAGATCATAATTGCCGGGGTTGAGTTCCAAGCGGTATTTACCGTTCGTATTACTGGTCGTACCCACGGAGGTGCCTCTCACATATACGCTGGCAAAGGGAAGCGGCTCACCTTTGGCATCGGTAATAGTTCCTGAAACCTGCGCAATGAGTATGTGCCCCCCCAAAAGGGTGCAAAGAGAGAGTATCAGATATTTCATACGTAGATGTTTAGTGAAAATGGGGTTTTGTTCAAAGTTATTATTATGACCAATAACAATGAATAAAGGTTGGTTTAAAAATAACTTAAAGAGACGTTAATTTTGATGCTCGCTTTTGCTGACATTGGAATCACTCCCAACTCAGCTTAGTTACTTCCCTCGTTTTTCTTCTTCTTTTTCAACGGATTAAACTTCTCCAACTCTTCTTTGATTTTATCCACTTCTTTTTTGGCGGTCGTATCAATAATGGAACCGGCTTTGCCCCTCAGCATTTCTTCGGCTTTTTTCGTCAGGGTGTCCTTTGCGGCTTCGATCTTTTGCCCGGCGACCGTTTTGAGCGAATCCACCGCTTTTTCTGCGGTCTCTTTCACCACTTGCTTCCCTTCTTCGATTTTGGCTTCCGCTCCTTTTTTCAAGGCTTTTTTGGCTTCGGTCACCGGTGATTCTTCGGCTACGATTTCGCCGTCAGCACCCAGGAATTTCATGCCCACCTTCGGATTCTTGATGTTACCAGTCAAATTGAACTGCACATTCACAAATTCGCTTTGCTTCAGGTTCAGACCAAATTTCGAAGCTTCCTGGCTCAACTGGTCAAGCGCAGCGCCGGCAGTAGCGCCAATGCTCGTTTTTTCCAACAGCTTGCGCGGAATTTTTGCTTTGATTTTGTAGTCCATGTCTTGTTTGATGCTGTGCGTACCGCCGATGGTCATGTCAATGTCCTTGTATTTGTAATCGAAATCTTTCACCTCAACGGCGCCGTTTTTCACTTCAAACCAGTTCTTGGAATTGGCGATTTTGAATTCTTCCTTGAAATAATCGAGATTAAATTGATTGCCAATTGCCTGCAAAGGCTTGAAGTTTTCAATCACAGCATTCAAGGTTTCCAGGAATCCCTTGGCGCTCAGGGTTGTAAAGTCCGGCATCATGTCTTTGCCCAACTTGCCGTCCATGATCAGGCTGGTATTAAAAGTTCCTTTCATAAATTGCCCGATCGGCGCCAGCACCTGGAAGGTATTAAAAGCGTTAAAAGATTTCTGGAAATCCATACTTTGCAAATCAATTTTCATTGTAAATGCCGGATTTTCAGGATTTTTTGAATCATAGCCGCCGCTTAGTCCTGCTTTGCCGCCAAGGGTGTTGGCAGTTACATCCTGCAACGTAACCGCCTGATCTGCAACAGCGAGCCGCCCTTGTACGTTGGCAAGATCCAGATTGGTGTAGCGCACTTTTTTCAGATTAGCATTGACGTCAATGTTCACCTTTTCCGGTATGACAATCGGATCAAGATTTTCGTTCGATGACGGTACTTCTGTGCTGGTTGCGGTGGATTGCGCCGAAGCAGCTGTACCGTCTTCGGTCATAAACTGATTCAAATCCAGAAAATTGGAGGCAAGGTTAATTTCTCCGCTTAATGTCTGATTGTCAAAAAGATAGTCAAACATATTATTGATCACCCCGGAAGCCCGGATGTCGCTGTTGCCAATGTTGGTGCTCAGTTCCTGGGCCACGAGTTTATTGGGCTTCATGTTACCTTTTACCACTGTATTTTCGAGCGTGTACACGTCGTACACGATTTTGCCGAGAGTAGCATTCAGCGTAAAGTCAAACCGATCGAAAATTTCGGTCGGTGCCTCAGAAGTAGCAGTTTCGTCTGTGGCGGGTAAGGTCGGTCCCGCTGCTTCTTCGGCGGGTATCCATTCATTTACATTGAAATAATTGGAACGCACGGTAAACGTGCCACGCATGGTTTTTTTCGGCGAGAAATACGCCAGGATATTGTCAATTTTGCCACTGGCTTTGAGGTCGCTTTTGCCCAGCTTCGCGTCAAAATTGTCCACCCGCACGCTCTGCGGCGTGAATGCTGCTCTGGCATGGTTGATGCGAATCGCGGGATAAACTGCATCCCGGTAAACGAGATTGGTCACCTCAGCTACGCCGTCCATGTTTACCCGATCATATTCTTTATTTTCGATATATGATAAGCGGGTTTTGGCTTCGATGTTGGCAGCAATGACACCGCTCAGGTCGTTAATGCCGTCCATCGGGAATGCCTGCGCCAGTTCTTTCAGATTGAGTACGCCATCCACTTGGGTATCAATATCGGGATCGGAAATCGGCGTTTTCAGATTAAAAACGGCTTTGATCGGATTGCTCCCCAGCTTCATGGCGAAGTTGGGAATATCTACCACCATATCATCAAAATTACTCGACGGGCTGTTCACATTTACTTTCGTATTAATGTTGGTAATGCCCAGCGGTAAGTCAGGATATTTCACATTCGCGTTTTCCACGCCCAGGTTGATCTGGAAAGCCGGATACTGCTCCAGATCGCCGTTGTAAGTGCCTTTCACCCAGCCGCCAAGGTCAAATTGACCGTCTGCTTTTACATTTTCATAGCCAGCAATATAAGCATTGGGCACCATCGAAAGCAGGTTTTTGAAACTGTTTTGCGGCGTCGAAAAGGTCAGGTCCATTGCAATATTCGCGCTGTCCACTAATTGTACGAAGCCATCGGCATTAACCTCCAACTCATTGACTTTCAATGCGTTTTCTTTCAAGGTATATCTGCTGTTTTTCTGGTCAACATTAAAAATCGCGTCCAGCGTTGCGTGCGCTCGCTTGAGGTACATGATGCCTCCGTAGCTGATGGTCAGCGAATCAATCTCCGTATCCGTATCCAGGTCGTATACGTCAACGGTGAAATCGCCGGAACCGCTATGATTCAAGCCTTTGATCGAAACATAAGCGCCCAGGGTTTTGTCATCGTACAGGATGTCGGCGTCGGTGATGCTGTAGCGCTGCAGATTGGCACGAAAAGCACTCAGATCCGTGGGTTCGGCAGCCGCGGCGGTGTCGGCGCTGGGTTTGGCGATATCATAATTGGCGCGCCCGTCTTCCAGCACGTACACGTTCACCCTTGGTTGCTCAACGTTGATAGCTTTAATACGAACCGGATTTTCATTGCGAATGATGGACATGATGTCCACTGTAATATCGGCAGATTTGACATCAGCCAGGCGAATGCCGTCGAAAGGCTCAATATTGTCAATGGTAAGATCGTATAGCCGCACCGTCAGGTTCGGAAAACTACGCAGTAGCGACAGGCTCACATCGCTAAAGTCCATTTTGGCGTTGAGGCTTTTGTTTGCGGTTTCTTTGATGACCGTAAGTACCTGATCCTTAAAAAGAAAGGGAATCACAATGGCTGTGCCTAAAATAAGTACAACTAAGACAGCCACTGTAATAAGGGTTATTTTAATCGCGCGTTTCATGGTATATTTGGTTTGAAGGTTGATTCGTTTGAAAGATGTATGCAAACTCATTTAATATCCATTCTGCTACTGGTTTACTCTTTAGACGCATTTTCCTTTTTTTATAACGCTTTTATAGTGGATAAATTTGAATAACCTGTTCAGATTTCACAAATCTTGAAGATTTGCAAAATCTTATTCACCCATTGTATTTTACATTCTGACTTTTACGCAGTAATTTTCGGGCATTGCAAAAGTACAAATTAGAATTCCATAGCATGTCAACCATTAGAAAAGATTTTGTTTTGATTGAAACCCAACATGAACTCCAGAAATTCCGGGAAGCAAACGAGCGCATTGACTGGTTGAGTTTCGATACCGAATTTGTCGGAGAAAAACGCTTTGTCACGAGCCTATGTCTGGTGCAGGTGAGAACCGCAAATGGCGTGTATCTGATGGACCCGTTTAAAGTAGACCACTTAGAGCCACTACTGGAATTTATTGAGGATGAATCGGTTGTAAAAATTACGCACGCCGGCGACAATGACTATCGCCTGCTGAATTCTTTGTTCGACACGATTCCAAAAAACGTCTTTGACACACAAATTGCTGCTGGTTTTGTCGGATACAAATTTCCCATTTCTTTTGCAAAACTTGTCGAAGGAGAACTGAACATCAAGCTCAACAAAGGGTATGCTGTGACCGATTGGGAGGCCCGTCCTTTCACTCCCAAGCAATTGGACTATGCGCTTGAGGATGTATTGCCCCTTTACGACCTATGGAAGTCACTGGAAATCAAGTTAATACAACAAGACCGTTTGCACTGGGCGCAGGAAGAATTTGCACGTTTGGAAGACCCCGCATATTATTACAAAAACCCGCATCACGAAGCGCTCAACAGCGACCTGATGAAATCGCTTAACAAACGGGAAAAAATTTTCCTGCTGCGTTTGTTGGATTGGCGTCGGCGCACCGCCGAAGAAAAAAATTATTCCAAAGAAATGGTGCTGCCTGGCAAGTACCTGAGCCATCTGGTGCGAGGCATTCCCTCCGGGCGTGATGCCTTACTGCGCAACCGTCGGCTACCCGAAAAACTGATCCATCAACATGGCAGATTATTTGAAGAAATGTTTCGCGACCCGCCATCTGAGGAAGAAAATCAATTGATTAAACAGGTAAAAAAAGAAGAAGAAGACGATCCGCGCGAAGAATTGATTCAGGAAATGCTTTATTGGCTGGTAAAATACCAATGCATGGAAAGTGGACTTACACCCGCGCTGGTGTTCCCGCGCAATGCCATCAAAAAGCTCAAAAACGGCGATGATACCCTGGGCGCAAGTCTGGAACACGGTTGGCGGCGTGAATTGCTGGGTGATAATCTGGTGACGTGGCTTCGCAATTTTGATCATTTGGATTTCAATGTCATCGAAAACAGAATTGAACTTCTGCTGAAAAACCAAAGATAGAGGGATGCTATTTGGTTATAGGCGCTTGTCCAAGAATAAATATAATTGCTAAGTATCTTGATTTTTAACACTTTAAAAACTGGTTAATGGTCAACCATCGATAATCAATTGCTTATTTAGAACAATATAAATATTAAAATTCTTTGCCAGCCGTGCAGCCGTAAAACCATACAATCATGAATCGAAACAACCTGCTGGAAGTCAAAAACTTACGAACAGTGTTTCACACCGACGACGGTGTAACAACGGCGGTTAACGGCATCACTTTTGAAGTACGGCGCGGCGAAACATTGGGCATTGTTGGCGAATCCGGCTCCGGTAAGTCGGTTACTGCACTGTCTGTTTTGCGTTTGCTGGCATCGCCACCCGCGTCCATCGAAGAAGGACAAGTATTGTTTCACAAAAAAGATGGAACATCGCTTGATTTATTGCAATTGACTGAAAACCAGATGAGAAGCTACCGTGGCAACGAGATTGCCATGATTTTTCAGGAGCCGATGACTTCTCTGAATCCGGTACTCCGCTGCGGCGAGCAGGTAGCAGAAGTTTTTCAGTTGCATCGGGGTATGAACGCCAAAGCCGCTAAAAATGCTGTGTTAGAAACTTTCGCCAAAGTACGCCTGCCTGAACCGGCACGCATCTACAAGGCTTATCCGCATCAGCTTTCCGGGGGGCAGAAGCAGCGGGTGATGATCGCTATGGCACTATCGTGTAACCCAAGCTTGCTCATTGCCGATGAGCCAACTACGGCGCTGGATGTTTCCGTACAACAATCTATCCTGGAACTGATCGCTGACCTACGGCGCGAATTCAATACATCGGTCATCTTTATTACGCATGATTTGGGCGTAATCGCCGAAATTGCCGACCGGGTGCTGGTCATGCATCGCGGCGAGATCGTGGAACAAGGCAAGGTCTTTGATATTTTTCAAAATCCACAACATCCTTATACACAGGGCTTACTGGCTTGCCGACCACCGTTGGACTACAAAATGCGCCGCCTGCCAGTAGTGTCCGATTTTTTAGAAACGCAACAAAACGCAGCGACACTATCTTTCCAGCAGAAAATCGCAGCTCTGCGCATTCTTCCACAGGAAATTGACGCCCGTCTGCAAAGCCTTCAGCAACAACGACCTCTCCTGCGAGTGGAAAACCTGAAAACATGGTTCCCAGGCCAAAAAAACATTTTCGGGCAAGCAAAAAATTTTGTCAAAGCTGTGGATGACGTGTCCTTTGAGGTCTTTCCAGGTGAAACGCTGGGCTTGGTCGGCGAATCGGGTTGCGGCAAAACAACGCTGGGGCGTACCATTCTGCGCCTTGTAGCCGCCACCGGTGGTCAGATTGAATTCTCCAGCCACAATATTTTGCAAATGCCTGAAAAAGAGCTACAAACGTTGCGCCGCGACATGCAGATCATTTTTCAGGACCCCTATTCTTCTCTGAATCCACGTGTTACCATTGGCAATGCGATACTCGAACCCATGCTGGTGCATGACATCGAACAAAGCGACCGCGAGCGCAAAAATCGCGTTGCCGAACTGCTGGAAACCGTTGGCATGGAAGCCGCACACATCAACCGCTATCCGCACGAATTTTCCGGTGGGCAACGCCAGCGCATCTGCATTGCCCGAGCACTGGCATTAAAGCCCAAATTTATCGTCTGCGACGAATGCGTCTCTGCTCTGGATGTTTCGGTACAGGCGCAAGTACTCAATTTGCTCATGGAACTACGTAAAAAACAACAACTTACCTATATTTTTATTTCGCACGACCTGTCTGTGGTCAAGTTGATGAGCGATCGGATGCTGGTAATGAATCAGGGCAAAGTAGAAGAATTAGGTGCAGCGGAAGCAATTTATGCCAATCCTCAGTCAAATTATACCCGAAAACTGATTGAAGCAATTCCCAAAGGGCGTTTGGAAGACATTCAAAAAAGAATGAATGTTTCATAATAAAAGGGCAGGTAAGAATGCTGCAAACTCAACCATTTCAAATAAAATGACCCGTCCGACAAAACAAACAAAAAATTTTTTCAAAAAAATGCGGTTTTTTGCAACCTTTTTCAATTTTACCCCGTCTATCAGGTAGTATTATGAAATCATTCATCTAAAAAAAGTACACATTAGTCGGTAAATCAGGCAATTTTGAAGAAAATGTGCTTAAATTTAGGTGACTTTTGTACTAAAACCTGGTCAGATGAAAAAATCAACCACCCGTACTCTTGTTGTAACCATGATCGCCGCCGCGAGTTTCGGCTCGTTTGTGTTTCTGAACACAGTGGGATCAAATGTTGCAACGCCCTCGTCTGACAAGACCATTGAAATGCAGTCGAACGAGTTGGAAAAAGAACTGCAGAAGCAGGTAAAAGAAGTGGATGTGTCCCTTCCCGATATCATGCTTCTGGAAAAAGTAATCAAAATTGGGAAGCGGTTTTTACCCGCTTCTTAATTTTCTTTTTTATGCCAATAACGCAGTAATCCCGCCACACTCATCCAGCTAGGATTTGCATTTTCATATTGCTCCAAAATCTCTTTATCGGTTACGCCGTGTTCCACTAATTCGTTTTTTACATACGCCTGAAACAAGGGCATAATGTTCTTAGGATCAGCGTTTTGCTCATAATACGGCTTCATCCAGGCAGCCCGGTCGAGCAGGCTTTTTTCAAGGGCATGCAAATGCTCGGTTACATCCGTAAACGCCCCGTAATGCGTGAGGTACAGCGTTTTGACGTTCAGGCGACGGATCAGCTTAATGGATTGCTGCCAGTCTTCGATGTTGATATCCGGCGGCGGACAAGGAGGCACCACAATGCCATTGCCAATACGCACCCCCGCAACGTCACCACACAACAAGCTGTCGCCGATCTGCCAGACAATATGATGCACTGCATGCCCTGGCGTATGCCAGCCAACGATTTCGATATCGCCGATCTGGAATTTTTCCCCGTGCTCCACCGTTCGCAGACTTGCTTCAGAAATGCCCTCAATTGTGCCCCAAAGGTACTCCATCTTATCCTGATAAATCATTTTGGCAGAGTTCCACAGTTTTTCCGGGCTGTGCAAATGTCGCTGCCCGAGGGGATGCACATAAATCCTCGCGCCTTCCTTTGCCAGCGCCCAGGCGGCACCCGCATGATCGAAGTGAATGTGCGTGAGAAACACATGCTTAATATCTTTGGGCATATAGCCTTTGTCGGCAAATGCTTTTTTCAGGCTTTCATAAGTTGAATAAGGACCCGTTTCAAATAAAACCGGACCTGCTGATGTTTCTACCAGAAAAGCTGCAATAGTGTCGGATTTGCCCAGAAATTGTAAGTCAATGATTTGTATCATGTGAGCCGTTGTTATTCTTATCATTCAGAATGACTAATATTAAATACGCTATAAATTATACGTTGATTTTTCTTTTTCTGCCCAAAATCTGCCACGTTTCGGATGCTTTCCCTTCTTGTACCACCAGCATTTCTTCATATAAATTCACAGTCGGACAGATGTGATAGGGAATGCCGTAGAGCGCGTCGCCAACTTTTAAAGCATCCCAGTTTTCTACTCTCAAAACGCCATGCTCTTCACTTTGGCTAAACAGTTCATAATCAGTCAAATTTAAAAAACGAATACGCTTGTCTATCGGATTCTCCGCAGCGATTGCTTTATGCCCCATATCAATGGTAATAATACCCGGTGCAGGTTTGGAAATGACTCGCGTGAACACCAATGCCGCATGCTCAAAGGGCTGCTCGGGCAACTGGTCGCCGTAGCCCCAGTCCCAAAGTACGCAAGTGCCCGGACTACAGGCCACCTCCGCGCGCAACACATGCGTAGTAAACGCCGGCGTGCCGCCCGCCACCACCAGCGGCTTGGATACACCCACGCTTTTTATGCGCTCAATCAATTGATTGACAGCTTCAAAGCCTGAATCAATTTTTCCTTTGCGCACTGCAAAATCATGATCACGCAGGTGTCCATCATACACATGCAAGCCATGTAAATTCAGATTTGGCTGATTATAAATGAATTGATACAACTCCAATAATTTCTCATTTACCGGATGCCCGGAGCGATTCATCCCATTATTGACATCAAGAAAAACATCGGCAACAAGATTTGCTTCAGCAAACAATTTATTGTGCAACAACGCATTCTCCCGATCGTCGAGCAGGGAAGCAAAAAAAACGTCAGGGTATAATTGTCGCAACGCAATGAGGCGGTGAATTTTGGGACCCACGAGTTGATGAGCAATAATAATATATTTACAACCCGCCATTGCCGCCATTTCTGCTTCGGCAATCGTCGCACACTTGAATTTGGCAATGCCCGCATCCAGCAGCATATGCACAATTTCGGGTGTTTTGTTGGTTTTGATGTGCACCATCAGGCGATCGGCGCTGCCCGCAATGTCTATCATCTTTTGAATATTCCGGGCAAGCCGCTCTTTGTAAACCAACAGGGACGGCGAATCCACATCAAATTCATTTTTTATA
>CAZQTF010000010.1:0-31594 GCA_964596135.1 uncultured Saprospiraceae bacterium
GCAAATTGAACAATTAAAAAAAATGCGGCAAAATGCATTAGCAGACCCCTCGTCTCATTCGCTTGAGCAAGTATCTGCGATCAAGATGACCATGAAAATCAAGGATGGAAATGTACTTTCTTATTCCGGCGGTTTGGCGCTGGACATGCTGGGAGGCAATATCGTCACACTGTGTCGTAGTTCGGATAAAAAATGCTACCAGCTTGATACCAAAAATAAGACCTATCATGAATTAACTTCCGATCCTTCCTCGACCGCAAAGCAAAATTGGGTGTATAAAATTCAGCCGCTCGCCGGCGATTCGGTTATCCTGGAATTTTCGTGCCGGAAGTACAGTTTTGAAATGGTAAATTCAAAGGAGAAAATTTCGATGCGAGGGTACTTGTGGGCTTCCGAAGCATTACAGTTCCCAGTGTTAAATACCGTTTGGCAGCGTGATCCTTCCATGGGGGCGGTTGCCGGCATCAAAGGCATGCCTCTGTATATGGAAATGGACGCGTCAGCCCAGCACAAAATGATCTACGCTCTGGACGCCGTGCAAAAAGAAAAGCTGAATGCGGCTGAATTTACTATTCCTGCCGGATATCGAAAAGAATGACCTGCGTTTCGCTGCCGCTTCGTTGGAGCGGCAGCATTAATATGGGCATATTTCGCGCCAGGAATAATGAATTGGATGTTTTTGTGCTACATTTGCCATAAAATGTCCTTTCTCAAAATGACTTTTGCACAACAAGTCCTCCACTTCAACCTTCATCTTCCTGCCAATCTCGATGTGCCGGATGGCGTGGAAGTGCTCTTTCCTTATGCCGAACCGGAAACAATACGTGCAATGACCGCTTTCTACGAAAAGTATTACGCTGATCAGGAGCTGCGCATCTTCATTTTTGGCATCAATCCTGGGCGCTTTGGCGCGGGCGTGACGGGCGTGCCATTCACCGATCCCCTTCGGCTGGAAACGGAATGTAATATTGTAAATAGTTTTGCTAAAAAGCCGGAATTATCCTCCGTTTTTGTGTACCAATTTATTCACGCGTATGGTGGTTTGGAAAAATTTTATAATGAATTTTATATTACTTCATTAAGTCCACTCGGGTTTACTAAAAACGGTGTCAATATGAATTATTATGATGATCGAAAATTACAAGAAGCCGTCGAGCCATTTATTGTCAAAAGTATTCGTAGACAACAGCGATTCGGCACCAGCCGCAAAGTCGCGCTCTGCATGGGGCAAGGGCAAAACGCCAAATATTTTCAAAAAATAAATGAACAACATGGTTTCTTTGAAGAAATTATAGCGCTGCCGCACCCAAGGTGGGTGATGCAATACCGGCGGAAACGGGTGGAGGAGTTTGTGGAGGTGTACCTGAAAGCCTTGAAAAGTGCAGCAAATATGAAATAATTATACCAATTGCGAAGTTAGAAATCGAGAGCAATAGTTAATAAATATTTGAAAATCAATCGGTTAAATTATCTGAAGTACGCCTTATTATATTGAAATTGATATTATTCCTCAATCACCGCCGACAATCCCCGATCTACGAGCGCATCTTTCTTGGGCTTCAGTTCTTTGAATGAGCCGGTTTTGACTGTGGCTTTGCCTTTGAAGTGGATGATAAGGGCGAGTTGCTCTGCCTGTTCGGAGGTGTGGTTCAGAATTTCCATAAAACACTGGATGACCCAATCGAAAGTATTATGATCGTCATTATAAACGATCAAATGCGCTGCATTTCCGATATCGGAGCCTTCTATTTCTTCTTCGATGGCAACTTCTTCAACTTCCTCGACGGAGTGATCGTACAACATTTTCTAAGGCTTTGGAAGACCTGGCATGGATACGAAGTCCGCCAGGTCTGTTTAGTGTTAATTCAACTGACTAAGGGTTTGCTTTATTGCTTCAAAATTAGGCAAATCTCCTGCAGATTCCAACACCTCGGCGTAGCGAACGGTTCCTTCTTTGTCAATAACAAAAGCAGAGCGCTTGGAAACGCCCTTCATACCCATCACAAATTCTTCATATAAAGCGCCGTAGGCTCTGGATACTTCCTTGTTGAAATCGCTCAATAGCGTGAAATTCAGTTTTTGGTCTTCTTTGAATTTATTTAAAGTGAAGGGAGAATCCACCGAAATCGCGAGGATTTCCGCGTTCAAACCGCCATAATAGCTAATGTCATCGCGCATGGTACACAATTCGGTGGTGCACACGCTGGTAAACGCCATTGGGAAAAACAAAAGCACCACATTTTTGCCTTTGTAATTCTCGAGTGCTATTTGTTGTTTGTCGGATGTAAAAAGCGCGAATGCTGGCGCTTTTTCGCCTACTTTTACTGACATATCGAGATTTTTTTATTAATGAATCATATTAACAACTCTCAAACACCCGGCGCTACAACTTGTTTGATCGGCATCCCTGCAAAATGCAATAAATTTTGTTCCTTTGTTCATTAATTTTAGATGTATGACCCCCGTGACCCGCGCATATCTTGAATTACATATTGCTGTTTTCCTTTTTGGGTTTACGGCTATTCTTGGCGATTTGATTAGGCTGCCGGCGTTGTCGTTGGTGTGGTGGCGGGTATTCATCACCAGCTTTAGCCTATTGTTTTTGATAAAGGTAGCGAGGCTTTTCCGTGCGTTGCCACGAAAGTTATTGCTGCAATTTATGGGCATTGGCGTATTGGTAGCGCTACATTGGCTGACATTTTACGGTGCGATTAAGTTGGCGAACGCTTCTATTGCGCTGGTGGCAATGGCAACCACCTCGTTTTTTACGTCTTTGCTGGAACCGTTTATCGTGCGTCAGCGTATTGTTTGGTATGAAATCGCCTTGGGATTGCTTATCATTCCTGGAATGGCGCTGGTTGTAAACGGTACAGAAATTTCCATGCTTGCCGGGCTGGGGGTAGGGCTTATTGCAGCTTTTCTGGCAGCATTATTTGCTACTTTAAATAAAAAACTTATCGGCGACCACAATGCGATGGAAATTACTTTCCTGGAATTGGGGAGCGCCTGGCTGTTTTTGAGTGTTGTACTGCCGGTTTATTTTGTACTTGGAAAAGCCCCTATTGCCATAATTCCGGCACATCTGGATTGGCTGTATCTGATCGTTTTGTCCTTGCTGTGTACCACGCTGGCGTATGTATTGGCGCTGAGATCCTTGCGGTATCTTTCGGCTTTTGCCTCCAATCTGACGGTTAGTTTAGAGCCGGTGTATGGTATTGTGATGGCGTGGCTGATTCTCAATGAGGATCAAGAACTGACGGGAAATTTCTATTGGGGAGTCATGATTATCCTTTTGGCAGTATTTAGTTATCCGCTTTTGAAGAAGATCATACATTAAAAAACAGATGGGAGGATTGATCTTCGCAGACATCCTCCCATCTGTTTTTTAATATACGTTGTGCCATTACACTTCGTTGGGCGCTTCGGCGGTTTCTTCCTCTTCCGCTGCTTCGATCGCATTTCCCGGTTTGCCGTTGTGATGCGGTTGCGGGTGCAATTCCTGTGGGGGGAAGGGCGTTGGTCCGATCAGGCGCTCCACATCCGATTTTAGCAGTACTTCTTTTTCCAGCAGCGCTTCTGCCAGAATTTCCAATTCCTTGCGGCGTTCCTGCAACAGATTTTTTGCCCGCTCGTACTGGCTCTCCAGAAGTTTACGCACTTCTTTGTCAATCAAAGTCGCCGTTTCATCGGAGTAGGGGCGCTGCATAAACTGATCCTGCGATAAGCCATAGAATGATACCTGCCCTACTTTTTCGTTCATACCAAAAACGGTAATCATACTATAAGCCATCTTAGTGACCTGATCGAGGTCGCTCTGCGCACCGGTAGAAATTTTGTTGAATATAATGGATTCTGCCGCTCTGCCGCCGAAGGTCATACACATTCGGTCGAGCAGTTGCTCGGTGCGGGTGATATATTCTTCTTTAGGCAGGTACTGTGCATAGCCCAAGGTGCCAATTCCGCGCGGTACGATAGTGACCTTCACCAGCGGCGCAGCATGTTCCAAATACCAACCACAGATAGCATGCCCTGCTTCATGGTAAGCAATAATCTTTTTTTCTTCCGGGGAAATGAGTTTGTTTTTCTTTTCCAGACCACCAATCACCCGATCCAGCGCCGAGTTGAAGTCGTCCATATCCACACTCTTTTTATTGCGTCGGGCAGCGATAAGCGCCGCTTCGTTGCAAACATTGGCAATATCGGCGCCGGCAAAGCCCGGCGTCATTTCCGACAAGGCGTAAGCGCTTACATCCGGTGCTTTTTTGATATTTTTCAGATGCACACTGAAAATTGCTTCCCGCCCTTTCAGATCAGGGCGATCAATACCGATCTGCCGATCGAACCGTCCCGGGCGGAGCAAGGCAGAATCAAGCACATCCGGGCGGTTGGTAGCTGCCATCAGGATTACCCCTTTGTCGGTGCTGAAGCCATCCATTTCCACCAGCAGCTGGTTGAGCGTGTTTTCCCGTTCGTCATTGCCTCCCTGAAAGCCAGAACGACCTCTGGCACGACCAATAGCGTCAATTTCGTCAATAAACACGATGCAGGGCGCTTTTTCACGAGCCTGCTTGAACAGATCGCGCACCCGCGATGCGCCTACGCCCACAAACATTTCCACAAAATCGGAACCGGAAATAGAAAAGAAAGGCACGCCCGCTTCGCCCGCTACTGCTTTCGCCAAAAGGGTTTTGCCGGTACCCGGAGGTCCTACCAACAGCACGCCCTTTGGGATTTTGCCTCCCAGTGCGGTATATTTTTTGGGATTTTTCAGAAAATCCACCACTTCCATCACTTCCTCTTTCGCTTCGTCTAATCCAGCTACATCTTGGAAGGTAATATTAACCTTCATGTTCTGGTCGAAAAGCGTCGCTTTAGATTTGCCAATATTGAAAATCTGGGCACCCGGACCACCTGCGCCACCACCAACTCTGCGCATGATAAAAATCCAGATAACTACGATCAAAGCAAAAGGAACTACCCAACTCAACAACTGCGGCAGCCAGTTGGCTTTAGTCTCGTATTCCAGGTAGATACGATCGGTCTTATCCGCCTGCGTTTTCTCCAGAAAGTCGCTGAAAGAATCCACCGAGCCAATTTCGCACCAATAATGATAGCGGTCTCCGCTGAGATTGCTCGTCGCTGCATCTTCGTACTCGCTCAGTTTTTCCGGTTTGATATAGATGTGCGCAATGTTCTTGTTGATAACCACAATACGTTCTATATCCCCTTTGACAATCATCTGCTCGAGACGCTTCATCGGTATCTGCTCTTTCTTGGCATCAGCCATGCTATAGAAATTCAACGCAATGAGCACTACCGCAATAATACCATAAATCCAAAAGGTATTGAATTTTGGTCCTGTTGTCTTATTATCCTTATTATTCTCCATTTAATTTATTACACTTTTTGCTGATTCACATTCTGGTTCAAAACTTCTTTCGATAAACAACGTACCTGACTGCATTTCGTTGCTAAAGCTCGACCAAATATGTGAATTTGACTACAAATTTTCATATTCTGTAAAAATGGCATCGCTCCATAAGTCTTCCAACTCATAAAAGGCTCGCGTTTCTTTGTGGAAAATATGGACCACCGTTGGAAAATAATCCATGCAAATCCAGCGTGCATTGCGCTGTCCCTCTACATGTACCGGTGCAACCCGTGCTTCTTCCTTCAGCCGGCGGTAAATATTATCGGAAATAGCTTTTACTTGCGTATTCGACTCTCCTTCACAGATGATAAAAAAATCGGCGGGAGCGTCCTTTAGATGCCTCAAGTCAAGTTGAACGCTATTTTTCCCTTTTATGTCCTGAATACTGTCAACAATCAGGTAATTTAATTCTTCTGCGGTTAGTTTCCGCGATGGTACTTTGATCTGAGAATCCAAATTCAAATTTTATTAGTTTTGCAAATAAGGTTGAAAAACGTCAGAAAGTTTACTAAAAATACTAATTAATTTCAACTTGCGTATTAAAAACACAATTTTTGTGGGAAAGGTTTTGCTGGATTTTCCAGAACTGGATTCAACCAATTTGTATGCTGCAGAGCTATTGGCAAAAAGCAAACCAATTGAGGGAACTGTCATTTCGACACGCAATCAAACGCGCGGCAGAGGACAGATTGGCAGCACTTGGGAAAGCGAACCCGACAAAAACTTGGCATTGAGCATCCTTTTCTACCCTGCATTTTTGCCTCTGCGCGAGCACTACGCGCTCAATTTGTCTATTTCTCTGGCCCTCAGAGACTTTGTTGCAAATCACATAGAAAAAAACGTCAAAGTCAAGTGGCCTAATGACATTTACGTTCACCATCGCAAAATATGTGGTATCCTCATTCAAAACACGATCAATTCCACGCGTTTGCAGTCCAGCATTGTCGGGATTGGGGTAAATGTCAATCAGACTGTTTTTTCAGCAAATGCGCCCAACGCAACTTCCTTCACACTCGAAACCGGACAAACATTTGCTCTTTCTGATCTTCTCGAAGACCTTTGTCTTTTCATAGAGCAACGCTATATCAGCCTGAAAAATTCCATCAATTATAATGCCTTGCGCCAGGAATACCTCCGGCACCTGTACCGCTTTGGCGAAGAGGCGCTTTTTCGGCGTGCCGATGGCTCTGTTTTTCAGGGCAGAATCGTCGGTGTGGCACTTTCCGGCAAACTCATTGTGGCAAACGTTTCTGGCGAGGAAGAATTTTCAATTAAAGAAATTAGTTTTGCAGGACAACTTTGAACCTATTTTTGAGGTTGTTTTCTCGGCATTCCGAATCAGCAACAAGAGACAAGATGAACGTACACCTTCTCACAATCGGCGATGAAATTCTCATTGGACAAATTGTGGACACCAATTCCGTCTGGATGGCGCAGCAACTCAATCTGATCGGCGCTTCTGTCATCCAAAAAACGGCGGTGGGCGATACCCTCGAAGCTATTCAGCGAGCGGTGGGCGAGGCGCTTGCATCCGCTGCGGATATCGTGCTGATGACCGGCGGCTTGGGTCCCACTCCGGACGATCTTACCATCGAGGCATTAGCGAATTTTTTTGGCGTCGAAACGATATTTCATCAACAGACATTCGATCGCATTGTGCAGGCTTTTGAAAAACGAAATATTCCTGTTCGCGAATCGCATCGCCAACAATGCTTTTTGCCGGCAAACGCTACGATTTTGCCCAACAAAATGGGCACCGCCCCCGGCACCTGGTACGAATACAATGACAAAGTGCTGGTATCTATGCCCGGCGTGCCCTTTGAAATGCAATACTTGATGGAATACGAAGTGTTGCCCAAGCTGAGGGAGCGTTTTCGGGGGCTACCGATTGCGCATCGCACGATCCTGACGGTGGGTACCGGCGAATCGGAAATAGCGGCTCGTCTTGAATCTTTTGAAAGCAATCTTCCGGCGAACGTCAAACTGGCGTATCTGCCGGCCTTGGGGCAAGTGCGGTTGCGGCTTACCGGCACTGGCAACGACGAAGCCGCATTGAATCAGTTGCTGGATCAAAAAGCAACGGAACTGGAGGACTTGATCCCGGAAATCGTTTTCGGGCACGATAAAGAAGAACTGGAAGAAGTCATTGGGCGCATGCTGCGCGAGTGTGGACGCACGCTGGGTACCGCCGAAAGCTGCACGGGCGGTTACCTTGCGCATCGCATCACCTCCGTGCCGGGGTCGTCGGCGTATTTTCGGGGTAGTGTTGTGGCTTACGCCAATGAGATCAAAATGAATGTATTAAATGTACAATCGGATACGCTGTCGCAGTGGGGTGCAGTAAGCGAGCAAACTGCGACAGAAATGGTGCAGGGCGCGCTGAAAGTACTCGGCGTAGATATTGCTATCGCTGCTACCGGGATTGCCGGACCTGACGGCGGTACCCTTGAAAAACCAGTTGGTTTGGTTTGGCTGGCAGTGGGCAACAAAGACCATGTGGTCGCCAGAAAAATTGTAAGCGGCAAAGACCGTTTGAAAAACATCCATTATTCGGCGATTATGGCGCTGAACATGCTCCGGCAGTTTGTGCAGGAACATTACGCTGTAGAAAAGGTTTAAATAAAAGTTGTAAAGAAACCGAAGAGAGAACAAAATTTTTGTTTGTATTGGCGCGAAAATTCGCTTATATTTGCATGAAAATTTCGCTAACCAATTTTAGAACCAAATCATAAAATCAGTGCTTTGAGATAAGGTGCGTTGCGTTGCTGAACAAATTAGCACATCAGCACATTGTCAAAATCGGCACATTAAAACATAAGTTATGGCGCTCGTCGAACTGGTGATGCCCAAAATGGGCGAAAGTATCATGGAAGCCACCATTCTCAAATGGGTGAAAAACGTTGGGGATCAGGTGGAAGTGGATGAAACTATCCTCGAAATCGCAACTGACAAAGTTGATTCGGAAGTGCCCTCGCCAGTGAGCGGTACCATCCAGGAAATCCGCTTTCAGGAAAACGATACGGTTGAAATCGGCAAAGTGATCGCCGTTATTGCCACCGAAGGCGAGGAAACAACACCGGTACCGTCGCCCAGCGTAGAAAAGCCAACCGCCAACGGCAGCCATGCCGGCAATGGTCAACCCAAAACAGATACTCCCAACCCAATACCGGTACTGGAAACGGCAGATACGGGCAGCGTTGAGAAGACGGGCTCTGGCGGGCGTTTCTACTCGCCGCTGGTGCGCAACATTGCCAAAGAAGAAAACATCAGCATGGCAGAGTTGGAGCAACTCGAAGGCTCAGGCTCGCACGGCAGAGTGACCAAAAAAGACATTCTGGCATATGTAGAAACCCGCGTCACCACGCCGCAGCCCACAGTGAAACCTGAAACTACCGCGCCCAAAACAGAGCCTGTACCCACTTATCAGCCGGCAACTTCTGCTATCGGCGACAATGTTGAGATCATCGAAATGGATCGCATGCGCCGCCTCATCGCCGACCACATGGTAATGTCGAAGCAGACTTCGCCGCACGTGACTTCGTTTGTGGAGGTGGATGTCACCAACATTGTGCAGTGGCGCGAGCGCGTGAAAAACGAATTCGAAAAGAAATTTGGTGAAAAAATTACCTTTACTCCCATTTTTATTGAAGCGATTGTGAAAGCAATCCACGACTATCCGATGGTCAACATTTCGGTGGATGGCTCGAAGATCATTCGTAAGAAAAATATCAACATCGGTATGGCGGCTGCTTTGCCTTCAGGCAATCTGATCGTGCCGGTCATCAAAAATGCCGACCATTTGAGCCTGATCGGTCTGACCAAGGCGGTGAACGACCTCGCCGCCCGCGCGCGCAGTAACAAACTGAAGCCGGAAGAAATTCAGGATGGTACTTTCACCATCACCAACGTGGGCACTTTCGGTAATGTGATGGGCACGCCGATTATCAACCAGCCACAGGTCGCGATCATGGCTACAGGCGCCATCCGCAAAAAACCGGCGGTGGTGGAAACTGAATACGGCGATCTGATTGCGGTACGCCACATGATGTTTCTGTCGTTGTCTTACGATCATCGTGTGGTGGACGGGGCACTGGGCGGCTCGTTTTTACGTAAGGTGGGCGACTATCTGGAAGCATTCGATCTGAATCGCCCGGTTTCATAAGCATTCGTTTCTATTGTCAAAAAATAAACGAAGAGTGCCGCATTCGATTATATTTCGGGTGTGGCATTTCTCTTTGTAATAAGTCCTTAATTTGCGACGTTTTTTAATCATCTTTTATCAGGCTGCACAAGCCGGCATTAACACGCTTTGGCATGAAATATTTGATTTTTACTTTTCTTTTTCTTTGGTGCATATTTGGCTACAGCCAAAACGATACGGAACTCAAGAGGCAGGCAAAAGAATATTTTGCCTACAATCGCTACGAGGATGCCCTGAAAACGCTGCAAAAATCGCGCGGTATTGTGCGCAACGACGAGGAGGGAAGATTTCTGATCGCGCTGTGTCTGTATCAATTGAATCGCCTGGACGAATCGGCGGATATTCTGAACAATCTGGTCGCCAATGAAAAGACGCCCTACCCGGAGTGCTGGTTTTACCTTGGCAAAATCTACCATGCCCGGCACCAGTTTGCAGAAGCGGGGCGCTTTTACAAAGCGTATTTGAAAAATATCTCGCCCAATGATCCCAATCGCCGCATGGTGGTGGACATCATCCGCCGTTGCGCCAACGGCCAGCAATATCAATACAAAACAACCGAAGCTTTTGTGGAAAACCTTGGTAATCAGGTAAATACTTTCAATGATGAATTTGCGCCAGTGCTTAGCCCCAACTATGAAGACCGGCTTTATTTCTCGTCCGCCCGCGAGAGCAGTATGGGGGGCAAGCGCAATCGTCAGGGTTTGCCCGATGAGCGTTTTGGACAATACTTCAGCGACATGTATTTCTGTGTCAATTCTAAAGGAATCTGGGGAGGCGTGCAAGCCATGCCTTATCAAATGAACAGTCCGCGCCACGAGGTACTCCTGGATTTTAATAAAGAAGGCACCGCATTGATCTATTTCAAAGGGCTGGAACCAGATCGGGGCGAGATGCTGGTGGATACCTTCCGACAATTGGAAAATCGTGTGCTGAGTTCTGATCCCTTTATTTCCCCAGTGGATACGCGCAACGGCGACCGAAGCCCGTATTTTTACAACGATACGTTGATCCTTTTTGCAAGCACACGCCCTGGCGGTTATGGCGGGCTGGATTTGTATAAAATTGCTTATCGCAATGGAAGCTGGTCGGCGCCGCAAAATCTCGGCCCCGAGATCAATACGCCCTACGACGAAACCGCGCCATTCCTGGCACGCGATGGCAAAACGCTGTATTTCAGCTCGAATTACCCCGAACGCAGCATTGGCGGGCTGGACATTTTCAGGAGCGTTTACATCGCCGAAGCCCAGTTGTGGATACAGCCACAGAGCCTCGGTATGCCGATCAATTCCGCTGCCGATGATGACCATTTTCGCTTAGCCAGAGACGGCTTCACCGGTTTTTTTGATTCTGCACGCAAAGATGGATTCGGGCAGCGCGATTTGTATATCGCTTATTTCAATAATTACCTGAACGAAATGGAGCCCCCGGCAGTTGATTATGCCGCTGTAGCGCCTCCGACTGTTCCGGTACCGCCGACCGTTGACCAATCT
Source organism: uncultured Saprospiraceae bacterium (assembly GCA_964596135.1). Taxonomy (GTDB): domain Bacteria; phylum Bacteroidota; class Bacteroidia; order Chitinophagales; family Saprospiraceae; genus JADJNW01. Next base: position 11,123 of record CAZQTF010000010.1, read on the forward strand.
GTAAACAATGACCCACTGCCAAACGATCGGAATGTTGCAGATGGCAACGTGCTTTATTTCGACCAGGAAAATGAGCTGGAAAACACTGAAAACACTCGCCTGCTCAGGAAAATCAGCGAACAATTACTAGCAGCGGCTGATCGCCAGGTCGTCATCACCGTCTATGCGTTTGATCGTGGCGTTGGAGCCACTGGCATGTCGCAGGCAATTCGCAGCGCCGAACGCGTTGCCGCCTGGCTCACCCGGCAAGGCGTATCCGAAAACGCCATTTTTATGCGGGGTACCTTTGCAGCACAAATTCCCGATGACCAAAGCGCTGCTTTTGCACTGGTGCTGCATGTACACGGTGAGGAAGCATTGGCTGCAAAAGGGAAACCTGCAGAAATATTTGATGATTTATTGCACGAAGCCCTGGTTTATAAAATTCAGATTGCTTCTTCCAAAACAACCAATTACAGCAATAATCTGCTTCTGAGCTATCCCTACGCCATGGTCGAGAAAACACTCAATTTTGAGTATTACCGTTACACCGTAGGCGCGATGCGAACCTTTGCAGAAGCGATAGCCATGCAGCGGGAAGTACGGGCAAAGGGCATTTCCAGCGCATACATCGGCGCATACGTGTATGGTCGGCGGATAGATGCCAACGAGGCGAAGACTTTTGTGACAAAATTTCCCGATTTGCAGAATTTTGCACGGTGAGTGGATAAAACTTCCGGCTTTTATTTTCTAATATCGAAACATCCGCCCAAAGGGTTTGTTACCATTCAAAAAAATAACTGCTTATGAGATTAGCTATCTTTATGACTTTGGCAACGCTTTTACTTTCGCTGAATTGTGGCAATGTAAATCCTCCTGCACCGAGAATTTCAAGTAAAACACCTTCCAATTTGCCGTTGGACAAAATCAAATTGCCGGAAGGCTTCAAGATTGAAGTCTATGCCGAAGATGTAACTAACGCCCGTTCAATGGAATTGTCGCCGAACGGAACGCTGTTCGTAGGTACGCGCGACAAAGGGGACGTGTACGCGTTGAAAGATACCGATGGCGATTATAAAATTGATAAAAAATACCTGTTGGCGAAAGGCTTGAAAATGCCAAATGGCGTGGCTTTCCGCAATGGCGATCTGTATGTGGCGGAGGTGAGCCGCATCATCAAGTTTGAAAATATCGAAGCCAAATTGGAGAATCCGCCTGCGCCGGTAGTGGTGTACGACCAATACCCGAAGGATACGCATCACGGCTGGAAATTTATTGACTTTGGTCCCGATGGCAAGCTTTACGTGCCGGTAGGCGCTCCTTGTAACATCTGCGAACCAGCAGAAATTTATGCCTCGATTACGCGCATCAATCCTGACGGTACCGGGCTGGAGATTGTACAACACGGCATTCGCAACACGGTGGGCTTTACCTGGCACCCGAAAACCAAGGATTTGTGGTTTACTGACAACGGACGCGACTGGCTTGGCGATGACAAACCCGCCTGCGAACTGAACCGCGCCCCCAAAGATGGTATGCATTTTGGCTATCCGTATTGCCACCAGGGTGATCTGCCCGATCCCGAATTTGGTAGTCAGCGTCCCTGCTCTGACTTTACGCCGCCTGCGCAGAAACTGGGTCCGCACACTGCGCCGCTGGGGATCGAGTTTTATACTGGCTCGATGTTTCCTGAAGCATACAAAAATCAGATTTTGTTTGCCGAACATGGCTCCTGGAATCGCAGTAAAAAAATTGGCTATCGTGTCATGATGGTTACGCTCGATGAAAATTATAATGCGACAAGCTACAAGCCATTTGCGGAAGGCTGGCTGGATGAGGAAGAAGATGACGCCTGGGGGCGCCCCGTGGATATTGAGTTTCTGCCCGATGGCTCGATGTTGGTGTCCGACGACTATGCGGATGTGATTTACCGGATTTATTACGAAAAAGTCTAACAATAAAAAAAGGTCGGTGCGAATATTCACACCGACCGAAATAAACACCTAAAACCCTATTAACTAACCTTAATTCGTACTTCTCCTGACCATCGTCAGGAATTTCTATCATTTGATCTCAATGACCCGCGCTGTCTCCACTTTGGCTGTCTCCTTTTTTGGCACAGTCAACACCAGAATGCCATTGGCATAAACAGCGACAATGTCATCTACTTTGGCATCGTCAGGTAGTGCAAAACTGCGACTGAAGGCAGTGTAATTAAATTCCCGACGGGTGTAGTTATCGTTTTTCTCCTCCTCACTTTTTTCTCTTTTGGCAGCAATGGTTAAATACCCTTTATCCACGCTGATCTCAAAATTTTCCTTCTCCAACCCCGGCGCAGCTACTTCTAGTTTGTAGGCACTTTCCGTTTCTCTTACATTTATAGACGGCGAATTGATTGTAAAGTCACTTCCAAAAACATCGGCGATGCTTCTATTGAAGAAATTTTCGACGAAATTTCTAAAATTGCTCGCTGGAAATACCGGATCAAATTTCACAATATTCATGCCTTTATACGTTTAGGTTAACAAATTTGTTGTGCAATTCTGCTCCCGTAAGCGTCAGTTTTAAGTCAACTTTAACATGTTCCTTCCGTTGAAGAGCCATCCGATGGCTTGATGTCATCGGATGACCGACTTTGAGTTAGGCAATCTCGATTTTGCGAGCTGGCTTCGGCTTTGCTTCTTCTTTTTTCGGCAGTGTTACATTCAAAATACCATTTACATAAGCCGCTTCGATGGCATTGCTTTCCACGGTTTGCGGCAGGCGGAACGTACGCGTAAATTCGTGATAGCTGAATTCCAGCTTGCGTACTTTTTCGCCTTCTGCGCGGTTGGTCTCTTTCTTCACGGCGATCGTCAGCAGGTCTTTATCCACGCTGATTGTGAAGTCCTCTTTTTCCAAACCTGGCGCAGCTACTTCAATGCGGAAGTGATCCTCAGTTTCCACAACGTTTACGTTTGGAACGTTTTTCACAATGGTTCCATTAGACAAAGTCGGAATATCGGGGCGAAAAAACTCATCGAAAATACGGTCGAATGCAGGCGTAGCAAAACGATTGCGAACGGTCGGTTTTACTGTTACAAGTGTCATGGTTATGCTTTTTTTGATTGTTTTTTAAAATCAATTTACAACCAGCTACGAGCAAACCGCATTCCAATGCTGGTTTTCGGTATTTTTTGCAGAAAAGTAAAAGATGAAGGTGCCAAAAAGGCAGTTTTGTTGATTTTTAATGACAATTTGACTGCTTTCGGATTTAGAACAAGTGATAAATTAAAATATAGCAGCGTTTAATAAGGCATAAGCAACTTAAAGAAAGGAGATTTAAGAAAGATTTACGCGAAAAAATCGCAGCCTGTTTCTAAACCTTTTCGCCCAGAAACTCCAGAATTTCCTCGATATGCTGGCGGTTATTGGCGAGGCGTGGCACTTTGTGTTGCCCGCCGACTTTACCTTTGGAGCGCAGCCAGTTGCGAAAGGTTCCATTGGGTACCGGGCGCAGGCGGAGGCGTTCGAGCGCCATGCTGCGGTAGCGTTTGGCTTCGTAATCGGAGTTGACTTTTTGCAAGTTTTTATCGAGCAGATTGGTAAAAACTTCCAGATCGGCAGGCGCTTTTTCAAATTCTACGAGCCACTCGTGCCCGCCTTTGCCGTTGCTTTTGAAATAAACCGGCGCAACGGTATATTCAGTGGCGATCGCATCCAGTTCCCGGCAGGTTTCGGCAAGAGCCTTATCGGTATTTTCAACCATCACCTCTTCGCCAAAAGCGTTGACAAACTGCTTGGTGCGCCCGGTAATGCGGATTTTGTAGGGATGTACCGATGTAAATTGCACAGTATCGCCGGGGGCATAGCGCCACAGGCCGGAATTGGTGCTCACCACCAGTGCGTAGTTTTTGCCTGGCTGCACTTCCCAGAGCGGTATGGTTTTGGGAAATTCCTTCTCCCATTCCTCCATTGGCAGAAATTCGTAGTAGATGCCATTTTCCAGCAATAGCAGCATATCGTCGGAGGTGAAATGGTCTTGAACGGCGAAATAACCTTCCGAAGCGTTGTAAATTTCCTGATAACTGACCTCGGGTGACGGGAAGAATGCTTCAAATTGTTTTTTGTAGGGAGTAAAACTCACTCCGCCGTGAATGTACACCTGAAAATGGGGCCACACTTCCAGCATATTGCTTTTGCCAGTGATTTCGAGGATGCGCCGGAACAGCACGACCGTCCAGGTGGGCACTCCGCCGATCATGACTACGTCAGGTTCATGGGCGCCTGCTCGTGCAAGGAGTTCCAGTTTGGTTTCCCATTCGGCGATCATGGCGGTTTTGCGATCGGGCAGAAAAAACGGGCGCCCCACTAACGGCATGTGCTGGATCATAATCGCCGACACATCGCCGATCATTGTTCGGGGATGTGGCTCAAAGCGTGTCAGACTTCCACCCATGAGCATGCTTTTCAGCTCGAATTGCCGGGCATCGGGTCGGTTGTGGTAGAACAACGTCATCGTGTCCCAGGTGCCTTTGATGTGGCATTCCTTTAGATTTTGGGTAGAAACCGGAATAAATTTGCTTTTGTCGCTTGTGGTGCCGGAAGATTTGGAAAACCAGCGCACTTGCCCGCCCCACAGTACGTCTTTCTCGCCGTGCATCATGCGTTGGATGTAAGGCTTGAGGGTGTCGTAGTCCTGTACAGGAATGCGTTCGGCGAAGGTTTCGGGTTTGCGGATGGTTTTATAATCAAATTGTTTGCCCCAGGCAGTATGGCGGGTCGTTTCGATCAGTTGTTTCAGCAGATTGCGTTGCACTTCATGCGGATGTTTCATGAAATGTTCGATATTTTTGTACCGCTGGGCATGGTACCATCTGAAAACTTTATTGATCAATCTTCGCATAAAACGGCGCTTGGATAGTCTGCTGTAATAGAACTACTATGGCTTGTTTACTTTTTCCAAATTTAAAAAAAATTCAGACTATTTTAACTCCATCTTCAAAAACCGTCCTGTATGGCTGGTCGGGTGTTGTGCGACTTGCTCCGGCGTGCCGGTGACGATGATCTCGCCGCCGCGGTGCCCGCCTTCCAAACCCATATCAATGATATAGTCGGCATATTTTATGACATCCATGTTGTGTTCAATCACCACAACGGTATTGCCTTTGCTTACCAGCCGGTCGAGCACGTGCAGCAAATGGCGTATATCTTCAAAATGCAGCCCGGTTGTGGGTTCGTCGAGAATGTAGAAGGTGTTTCCGGTATCTTTTTTGGAGAGTTCTTCGGCTAATTTTACGCGTTGGGCTTCGCCGCCGGAGAGCGTAGTTGCCTGCTGCCCCAGAGTAATGTAGCCCAAACCCACGTCATTTAAGGTGCGTAGCTTGCGATGAATATTGGGAATATTCTGGAAAAACTCTGCCGCTTCGCTCACCGTCATATCGAGCACATCACTGATGGATTTGCCCTTATACAGTACTTCCAGCGTTTCGCGGTTGTAGCGTCGCCCCAGGCAACGCTCGCATTCCACATTCACATCGGGCAGGAAATTCATCTCAATCACGCGCATGCCGGAACCTTCACATACTTCGCAGCGACCGCCTTTTACGTTGAAACTGAAGCGCCCAGGTTTATATCCCCGAATTTTGGCTTCCGGCAATTCTGAAAATATTTTGCGAATATCGGTAAAAACGTTGGTGTAAGTCGCTGGATTGGAGCGCGGCGTACGCCCAATGGGCGACTGATCAATTTCGATCACTTTATCCAGATGCTCCAGACCTGAAATGCTTTCGTAGGACATGGGGCGCTGTACGCTATTGTAAAAATGCTGTCGCAAAATCGGGTACAATGTGTCGTTGATCAGTGTGGATTTGCCGCTGCCGCTCACGCCGGTCACACAGATAAAAGTACCCAGCGGAAATTTGATGCTGACGTTTTTCAGGTTGTTGCCGGTGGCGCCTTGGAGTTCCAGAAATTTTCCGTTGCTCGTGCGGCGCTGCTGCGGCGTTTCGATAGTGCGGATGTTGTTTAAATACTCTGCGGTCAGCGTTGCGTTTTTTATAAAAAATTTTGGTTTGCCTTCGCCCACGACCTCGCCACCGTGTTTGCCGGCGCCGGGTCCTAGGTCAATCAGATAATCCGAAGCCAGCATGATGTCCTTGTCGTGTTCGACCACCAGTACCGTATTGCCAATATCGGTCAATTCGCGTAAAGCCTCGATCAGCCGCTGGTTGTCGCGCTGATGCAGCCCGATGCTTGGTTCGTCGAGGATGTAGGTGATGCCCGTGAGCTGCGATCCGATTTGCGTGGCTAAGCGAATCCGCTGGCTCTCGCCGCCGGAAAGTGTTTTCGAGGGGCGGTTCAGGGTCAGATAATCCAGCCCAACGTGCAGCAGAAAACCTAATCTCAGTCGAATTTCCTTCAGTACGTCTTTCCCAATCACCTGCTGGCGCTCACTGAGATGATTACCAAGGTCATCCATCCAGGCTGATAGCTCGGCAATATCCATATTGGATAATTCGGCAATATTTTTATTGTTGATTTTGAAATACAACGATTCTTTTTTCAGGCGCTGACCGCCACATTCGGGGCAGGTGGCGATGGTCATAAAATCTTCTGCCCACTGGCGCACTTTCTCCGAAGTAGAATTTTCGTACCAGCGCTTGAGCATGTTGATCAAACCCTCGTAAGCGAGGTTGTATGTAAATTCGCCGCTGCCCCAGGTCATGCTCATATCGAACGAACTATCGCCACCGTGCAAAATGACGCGCATTGCTGCTTCCGGAATTTCCTTCACCGGAGTGGAAAAAGAGAACCGGTATTTCTTCGCGATGGCCCGCAACTGCTTGAAAGTCATATTGTCGCGTACTTCGCCAAAGGGTGCGATCGCTGCATCGTTGATGCTTTTGGTGTCATCGGGAATGACCTTTGCCATATCCACTTCGTTGATTTCCCCCAAACCGTTGCATGCCGGGCACGCGCCATAAGGTGAGTTAAACGAAAAAGAATTGGGCGAAGGTTCTTCGTAGGAAATGCCAGATTTGGCATCCATCAGATGTTTGCTGAACGCGGTTACTTCATTGGTGTCAGTATCCATCAGAAAGATCAAACCATTGCCCATTTTTAGGGCGGTTTGTAAGGAAGTATTCAGGCGGTCTTTTCGATCGTTACCCATTTTCAGGCGATCAATGACCACTTCGATGTCGTGCACTTTGTAGCGATCCACCTGCATGTTGGGCTTGATGTCCACGATCTCGCCGTCCACGCGCACTTTAGCGTAGCCCTGCTTGCGGATTTGCTCAAACAACTCCCGGTAGTGCCCCTTGCGCCCACGCACGATCGGAGCCAGCAGTACTACTTTCTTCCCGTCAAACTGCGCCTGGATGCGCTCTTTCATTTGTTCTTCGGTATAGCGCACCATTTTTGCGCCTGTTTCGTACGAATATGCTTCGCCGATGCGGGCAAACAACAAACGCAGAAAGTCGTAAATTTCGGTAATTGTGCCAACGGTCGAACGGGGATTGCGGCCGGTTGTCTTTTGTTCAATGGAAATTACCGGGCTCAGCCCTGAGATCTGTTCTACATCCGGGCGTTCCATCTCTCCGATGAACTGCCGGGCATAGCTCGAAAACGTTTCCATATAACGGCGCTGACCTTCCGCATAAATGGTATCAAAAGCCAGCGACGACTTGCCACTGCCGCTGATGCCAGTGATTACCACGAGTTTATTGCGCGGAATCCGCACATCTACATCCTTTAGATTATGTACCCGTGCGCCGACTACTTCGATGACATCTTCATGTGCCGGCTTATCGTTCTTGGGAATACCGTTATTTTTATGCTTTGCCATGCCAGTCTGTGTTGATCTACAGGGCGTTTTTGTTTGGGAATTGCACTTGTGCAAGGCAGACTAATACAGCGCCATTTGAACATCACAATGGTACCCGAACACTGAAACGCTTAAGTACCCGGAGAGTTGAAACAAAATGTAAAATTAGAGAAAGAAACGATATCCCTTTAGTTTGAATTTCCGGTGTTCTTATTTTAAGAAGCATTTTTATCATAACAGGCATATTCTATCTAAAGGGTACCGGAATTTTAAACATGCTCTTATTCTTCCTTCTGATTTTATTATTTTTGCAAAAAAACATTTGATGCCATTCCTTTACAAAACAATGTACATCCCCTCTACGGAAATTAAAAACAAAAGTGCTTTTTCAACGGGGATTCCGGAACTGAACGGCGACCAACTTGCGCGCGACGTACAAGCAGCGCTGCTGGAAATGGAACAGCAAGGCTACCAACTGCACAGCATCACGCCAGTCAATGCTGGAAAACTTTACTACGGAAGCATCGGTTATACCCAAACCGATGGCGTCCTCCTCGTATTTCAAAAATCAGAATAACTTGCCATTTGGCGAGAAAAAGCGTATTTTCAACCCGAATTTTGGTGCAAAAGCACCACAGAAAACCTTTCTTTGCTTTGCACAAACCTACGGCTGCCTCTGCTTTATTTAAAAAAGCCTTCAATTTCTGTATCTATGCCAAAAAAGTTTGTTTATCAGGCGTTCCTGGATGCCAAACAACAAAGCAAAAAGCAACTAGCGGTGCTGGTGGATCCTGACAAAGCAGAACCGGCACACCTCGAACGCTTGCTCGACCTCGCGTTGCGCAGCCAAGTAGACTTCTTTTTTGTCGGTGGGAGCTTGGTCATGCGCGATACATTGGACGAATGCCTCGATTTCTTTAAAAAAAATTCTGACATTCCCTGCGTGATTTTTCCAGGCAGCTTGCAGCAGGTCAGCTCTAAAGCTGATGCGATTTTATTATTGTCGCTCATTTCCGGCAGAAACCCGGAGTTGCTTATCGGGCAGCACGTAGTTGCCGCGCCATATTTGCGCGAAAGCGGTCTGGAAGTCATTTCTACCGGCTATATGGTAGTGGATGGGGGCGCTCCGACCACCGTTTCCTACATTAGTGGTACACACCCCATTCCGGCAAATAAAAGTGATATCGCCGTTTGTACGGCCATAGCTGGCGAGATGCTGGGCTTAAAAATCACGTATCTTGACGCCGGCAGCGGTGCACTGCATCCGGTTTCGGAAGAAATGATCGCCGCAGTGAGCCGGCATGTGGCTACGCCAGTGATCGTCGGAGGGGGGATTCGTACACCGGAGAAAGCCTATGCGAACGTGCGAGCAGGCGCAGATGTGATCGTGATTGGAAATGCGTTGGAAAAAGAGCCAACGCTGCTGCTGGAAATGGCGGACGCCGTACATGTCATGAACAAATTTCAGGAAAAGGGAATTTTGTAGCTTTGAGAGGCGTTAAGACATTTGAAAGTTTATTATTATCCATTGACTATTCAGAGGCAGTGGATTTAACCAAGTATTTGACATTTGAAAAAGGGAACCGTAATAAAATCCACTGGGAGTTGGTACCAGGTACGTCTGGATGATGGCAGCCTGTGGCAATGCCGCATTGTAGGAAAATTCAGATTGGAAGGGATGAAGTTGACCAATCCGGTCGCCGTAGGCGATGAAGTGGAGGTAGAAACAGAAAGCCAGGAAGAGCAGACCGGCATTATCAAACAGATTTTGCCACGCAGAAATTACGTATTGCGTCAGTCTCCTCGCAAAAAGCACGACATGCATCTGCTGGCGAGCAATATTGATCAAGCGCTGCTGATTTCCACCATCGTGCATCCCAATCTGAAACAGGGGTTTATTGACCGCTTTCTGTTGATGACCGAGCCATATGAAATTCCGGTGACAATCGTGTTTAACAAAGCCGATTTATACGCCGAAGAAGAACTGGAAATCTTTGGCGGATTGGAATATATTTACACCGATATCGGGTACAACGTGTTATTGATTTCTGCGACTGCGAAGCAAGGATTGGCAGAATTGCGGGCGGTTTTAAAGGACAAAGTCACGCTGGTCAGTGGGCAATCGGGCGTAGGAAAATCCAGCCTGATTAACGCTATCCAGCCTCATTTACAGTTACGTACTTCCGACTTGTCGGATTATTCCGGCAAAGGACAGCATACCACTACCTTTGCAGAGATGCACCCACTGGATTTTGGCGGTGCAATCATTGATACGCCGGGCATCAAAACATTGGCTTTCAATAACCTGGAGCCTCAGGATGTCGCACATAATTTCCGGGAGTTTTTTGCTGTTTCCGAAAATTGCAAATTCGGTGGGAGTTGTCTGCATCGCAACGAGCCGGGTTGCGCGGTGAAAGCCGCCATCGAAGCCGGCGACATCAGCGAGCTTCGCTACATCAATTATCTTACCATCCTGGAAGAAATTGAAGATCAGAATTATTGGGAACGTCACAAGGAGATGTAAAAATGCGCTCATGTGTTTGTATTTTTGCCGGCAAATCCACGCACGTTATCCTGAACCGTGTAACCACAATAACCTATCAAAAAATGCCTTACCAAAGCAGAATTCGCAACTATAGAACCCGCAGGGAGAAGAACGAAGTCACTTTGCGCGTCACCCGGCGCATTCTTTTGTTTTTTGCAATCGGCTTGATGATCTGGATTTTTATGAATCGGGTAAGCCTGTGGGATTGGTTTAGAACTTATTTTTATTAAAACAGGAAATGTGAAATAGGAGCGTAGTAATTTTTACATCTCCTATTTCACATTTCACATTATTCCGGTTCGAAACCTAAGACGATGTTGAAGTCGGTGCGCTTTCCTTCTGCATTCAATTCCTTATCAAAGCCCCAGCCAAAGTCAAAACCGAGCACGCCGAACATCGGCAGGAATACTCGTACGCCAAAACCGGCGGAGCGTTTGATGTCGAATGGATTGAAATCCCGCAATTCCCGATAGGAATTCGCACCTTGTAAGAAGCTGTGCACATAAATTGTAGAGCTTGGATTGAGCGAAAGCGGATAGCGCAATTCCATGGTATATTTGGCGAAAGCAGGCGTTGCGGAGGAACCGCCGGTGCGGTCTATGTTGGCTTCAAATTCTTCTATTTCATAACCCCGCGAGGAAATAATGTCCACTCCGGCGAAACCAAACTGCTGGTTGTTGATGCCATCGCCACCCAGTTGGAAACGCTCGAAAGGAGAAGTGCCAATTTCAGCATTGTAAAAGCCCAGTATCCCAATTTTGGCGGCTGTTTTCAAAGTCAATTTGCCAACGACCGGCGTGTACCACTCGGCATCAAAGCGCCATTTGTGGTATTCAAGGTATCGGAATTTCTCAGAAGCGGAAGCATCGCTAAAGTCTTTTCCGCTGAATAGCGAGTATGGCGGCGTGAGTTGTACCGTCAGAGAAATGCGGGAACCATCGCGCGGGAAAATCGGATCGTTGACGGTAGATCGCGCAAAGGTTTGGCGAAGGCTGAAGTTGTTGTAGCTGCCCTCGCTTACCAGTTCGCCATCATCGCTTCGGAACAAGCCGCGCCCCCAGTTATTGAGGTTGAGCGTTTGAATATTGATAGCTGTAGTGGCAATGAAGTTGTCATCGGGCCACTTCAGGCGGGTACCAAAGCTGACCGAACCCTGTATGATATTGAAACTCTGGTAATTGTCGGTGCCTCGACGCCCAAAAGCAAAGCGATTGTAAAAACCAGCCACCGTGAAAGAATTAGGCTTTTTGCCACCCAGCCAGGGCTCGGTAAAAGACATGTTGTACGATTGATAAAAATCGCCGTTGGTTTGGGCACGCAGGGAAAGGCGTTGCCCATCGCCCTGTGGTAGTGGTTTCCAGGCTTCTCTGTTGAAAATATTGCGCAGGGAGAAGTTGTTGAAAGAAACTCCCAGCGTGCCAATAACGCGCGACTGACCGCCCCAGCCGGCAGAGAGCTCCAACTGATCGGAGGGTTTTTCTTCTACTTTATACTCAATATCTACGGTACCCCGATCGGGATTTACCGGCGTATTGATGCCCAAGGATTCAGGATTAAAGTAGCCGAGGTTTACGATTTCTCTTTGCGAACGAATGATATCGGAACGGCTGAATTTTTCGCCCGGTAAAGTTCTCACATCTCGGCGGATTACGTGCTCGTGGGTGCGGTCGTTACCGGCAATGCCTACATTGTCAATGGTAGCCTGCGGACCTTCAAATATCCTCATCTCCAGATCAATGGAATCGGAGCTTACTGCTACTTCGACCGGATCAACGCGAAAGAATAGGTAGCCGTTGTCCATATACAGCGAGCTGACGTCGCGTCCGTCCTGGCTAAATTGGAGGCGGTTTTGCAACAATTCTTGGTTGTACACATCACCTTTTTTGATGCCGAGTACATCGGTCAGCGTCTGGCTGTCATAAATGGAATTCCCTTTCCATTCAATATTTCGGAAATAATACCGATTGCCTTCATCCACCCTGATTTGTACAATCAATTCGTCATCTTCATCGCGCCAGGTGCTGTCAGCAATGATTTGCGCATCCCGATATCCTAATTTATTGTAATATTCGATGATTTTCTTTTTGTCTTCCTCGAATTCGCTTTTGATAAATTTGGAGGAGGCAAACAAGCGCTTTTTCTCTTTGGTTTCCTTCATTTCCTTGAGCAAGCGCTTATCTTTTACATTTTCATTGCCGACAATTTGAATATCCTTAATCTTGATTCGCTCCCCGCGCTCTAGATCAAAAACCAAAATAACTGCATTGACACGGCTGGAATCGGGGCGTTCTTCTACCTTGACCCTGGCGTCGAGATAACCTTTGTCAATAAAGAATTTCTCGATTTCCTTTTGGGCATTCACTTTGATATTGTCGGTAATGATACCTCCTTTGAGGATATGCTTGTTAACCTGCTCGTTCAGCTCGTCGTGATAGGTTTTTTTAATGTTCCGGTAAGTATATTGCGAAAGACGAGGACGTTCCTGAACGAGAATTTCCAGAAAAATGACATCTCCGATGGTCTTTTCCTGTATGATCTGTACGTTGGTGAATAGGCGTAGCTTCCAGAGCGCTTTGATAGCTCTGGGGATTTCCGGACCGGGGATGCGCACCTTGTCACCGACTTTAAGCCCAGAGATATTGATAATTGCGTTGTCGTCGCTGTAATCGGCGCCATTCACTTTGATTCCTCCAATTTCGTAATCTTTTGGATTGGCATAGCTAAAAACCGCAGGGATGCTATCGGTTGTTTGTGCTATTAAAAAAATCGGGATAATCAGGGTGAAAAAGGTAAGGAGTATGTGTCTCATTCCTGTATTCAATTGTTAACCAACATTTAATGGCTTGGGTCATTTGACCAAACGAATTTGTCTTAAAAGTGTTGCTGGGCGTTGTGAAATAATCATTCAAAAGAGTTTCCTATCATTCAAAAGGTTGTATTTCATTTTGCGATCTGCTCGCTAATTTTGCCGAAGCGGCGCTCTCGCTGCTGGTAATCTAAAATGGCTTCATATAAGTTTTCCTTGCGGAAATCGGGCCAAAAGATCGGCGTGAAGTATAATTCAGCGTAAGCGATTTGCCAGAGCAGGAAATTGCTCAGGCGCGTCTCACCGCTGGTGCGTATCAGTAGCTCTGGGTCGGGAATGTCGCTGGTAGTCAGGGCATTGGCAAAAACCGCTTCGTCAATGTCGCCAGGATCGAGTTTTCCTTTCTGAGCTTCGGTTGCCAGTTTTCGGGCAGCTTCTATGATTTCCCATTTGGCGCTGTAGTTGAGCGCCAGCACCAGGGTCATGCGCGTATTGTGGCGTGTTTTTTCGATTCCCTGCAACAACGCTCGATGCGTGGACGCAGGAAGTTTGTTCAGGTCACCGATTGCTTGAAGCCGGATGTTGTTTTTCATCAGCGTTTCGATCTCTTTGTGTAGCGTATCCACTAGCAGACTCATGAGCGCATTGACTTCGGTATGCGGGCGCTTCCAGTTTTCAGTCGAAAAAGCATACAGCGTTAGATAGGATATTCCCAACTCCGCGGCGGCTTCGGTCGTTTCTCGTACGGCTCGCACCCCATTGCGATGACCAAATACACGGGGTTTTCCGTGTTGTTTTGCCCAGCGACCGTTGCCGTCCATAATGACCGCGATATGCCGGGGCAATTTTTCCAGATTTATTTGGGATTTTAAATCCATTGCAACTGCTTCAACCATAAATCGCTAATATGCATCTGTTTTGTTCTTTGCCCAATGCTAATAGAAACGACGCATACTGCGCGCTCACTAGAAATGTCTGCTTGAAAGCATTAGGGGAAAAAATGAAATATTTGTAATTGGCATACAGCGTAATTTGTAAAAATGCTGCGCCATTTTCCCCTTTCCTGTGAAAAGGGCATCAAAAATTCGCACAAAGTTAAGAAAAGAAAAAAACTTGGCTCTATTGTTTGCGAGTTTCCTTTTGCGATTGTTTTGGCAATACAGACTTAATCCGGCATATAACAGATTTGCACAAGTGCGCGCGTAGCATTATCTTGCACAGCTTAACCAAAAAATCATATACACCGAGGCATGAAATTCAGTGAATTCGCATACCAGCGCCCCGATATGACGGCTTTCGCGGCAACATTCCAGGAATTGCTGACTACATTCGACCAGGCAACGTCGTTGGAAGAGCAAAGTCAGGTTTTGAGCGCTATTAATGATTTGCGCACCGAACTCGAATCGGCTTACAATATCTGCTATATCCGGCACACGATTGACACCAGAGACGCCTTCTACGAAGAAGAAAATAACTTTTTCGATCAGATGATGCCCAGCTACCAGGCGCTGGTCAGCCAGTTTTATGACAAACTATTACAGTCGCCCTTCAGAAAAGGGTTGGAGCAAAAAAACGGCAAGCAACTATTTGTACTTGCCGAGTTGGCGCAAAAGACGTTCGATCCGGTGGTGCTGGAAGATTTGCAGGAAGAGAATCAACTCAGCAGCGAATATGTGAAGCTCAAAGCCGGCGCCAAAATTACATTTCGGGGCGAAGAGCACAATTTGTCTTCTATCCAGAAGCACGAGTACAGCGGTGACCGCCCGACACGCAAAGAAGCCAACGGCGTTAAGTGGGCTTTTTTTGCTGAAAACGCCGCAACGATTGAGTCCATTTTCGATAAACTGGTGAAAGTACGCCATCGCATTGCCGTCAAGTTGGGATTTAAAAACTTTGTTGAGCTGGGCTATGCCCGAATGCGCCGCTCGGATTACAACGCGGCAATGGTCGCCGATTACCGGGAGCAAATCAGAAAACACATTGTGCCGATTGCCAGTGAATTGTATGAGCGCCAGCGTCAGCGCCTGGGGCTGGACAAACTCAAATCCTACGATCTTGATGTGCGCTTTCTTTCCGGCAATCCTCAACCCAAAGGCGACGCAGCCTGGATCATCGAAAACGCCGCGCAGATGTACAGCGAGCTGTCGCCGGAGACAAAGGAATTTTTTCAGTTTTTGCGTGCCGGCGATTTGATGGACTTAGAAACCCGCCCCGGCAAGGCTACCGGCGGATATTGCACTTTTATCAGCAAGTATCAATCGCCATTTATTTTTTCCAATTTCAACGGCACCAGCGGCGATATCGAAGTATTGACACATGAAGCCGGGCATGCTTTCCAGATTTACGCCAGCCGGAATATTGACCTTGGCGAATACCATTGGCCCACCTACGAAGCTTGTGAAATTCATTCCATGAGCATGGAGTTTTTTACCTGGCCCTGGATGCACTTGTTTTTTCAGGAAGAAACCGACAAATTCAAGTTTAACCATCTATCAAATGCGATCAGTTTTCTGCCTTATGGCGTAGCCGTAGATGAATTTCAACACTTTGTGTATGAAAATCCAAACGTTACCCCGGCAGAACGCAATCGGGCATGGAAACAGATAGAACAGAAATATATGCCGCACCTCGACTATGATGGCAATGAATTCCTGGAGAATGGGGGCATGTGGTACAAACAAAATCATATTTTTACGGTGCCGTTTTACTATATTGATTACACGCTGGCACAAATTTGCGCTTTTCAGTTTTGGAAAAAAAACCAGGAAGACCATAAACAAACCTGGGCGGATTATGTGCGACTATGCGATGCTGGCGGCAGTAAATCTTTTCTTGATCTGGTAAAACTTGCGGATTTGAAATCGCCATTCGAGCCGGATGCGGTCGAATCCGTCGTGGGTGTTATTCGGGCGTGGCTGGCAACGGTGGATGATACCAAATTTTGAAAATCGAAAATTGCATCCTGAGCATTCTGCGGAATTGTTAATTCCGTATTTTTACATAAAAAAAAACGGGCTATGTATGCGATTATCCTTGGCTTTTTGACGGCTTTTACGCTTACCTATTTTGCGATTCCCTCTATCATTAGCGTTTCCAAGGAAAAGCACCTTTTTGATGAGCCTAACGATCGCAGTTCGCACCATGTAAAAACGCCTTCTTTAGGGGGGATTGCCATTTTTGCCGGAATGATTTTTTCGATTGTGTTGTGGACGCCGTTCAAGCAGTTTGGCAGCCTTCAGTACATTCTCTGCGCTTTTCTGATCATTTTTCTCATTGGTGCCAAAGACGACATTTCCCCGATGTCGCCTTTCCGGAAGATGGTCGGGCAGATTCTTGCCGCCAGTATTTTGGTGTTCAAATCGGAAATAGCGTTTACAAGTTTGTATGGATTCCTGGGGTTTCATCACCAACTGGGCAGCGCTTTTTACATTTTGTTGTCTATTTTTACGATTCTGGTTATTATCAACTCCTTCAATCTTATAGATGGCATCAATGGACTGGCAGGGAGTATTGGAGCATTAATTGCCGGTACGCTGGGCTGTTGGTTTTTTCTTGTTGATCGTATCGAGTTTGCGATTGTCGCTTTTGCCATGGTGGGCGCCCTGATTGCATTCCTGAAATATAATTATACCCCTGCCAAAATCTTTATGGGCGATACGGGGTCGTTACTCATCGGGCTGGTGTGCGCTATTCTAGTCATTAAATTTATTGATTTGAATTACAGGATGCCAGATGGCGAACGATTCAAATTTTACGCGGCTCCGGCAGTGGCATTCGGGATTATGATCCTGCCGTTGTTTGATACATTACGGGTATTTATTACCCGTATCCTGCGCGGGCAGTCTCCTTTTCATCCCGACCGTCGCCATATTCATCATCTGCTCATTGACTATGGCTTGACGCACATGCAGGCAACTACGATCTTAGTGCTGGTCAATATCTTTTTTATCGCTTTTGTTTTCACGCTGCATCAAAAGATGGAGTTGCATTTGCTGTTGTTTTCGGTGCTGGGTATGTCTACTGTAATGACGCTCTGGCTGCATCTCACGGTAATGCGAAAGAAGTTTCAAAAATCTGCAGTTTGAAGAATATATCCTTTATCAAAATGCCAAATCGCCAATAATGAATATCATCTGGGTATTTTTAGGTGGTGGTATCGGCAGCGTTTGTCGCTTTGCAATCAGCCACTGGCTAAGCCGGTACAATCTCGTTTTTCCGTTGGCAACCTTTATTGCCAATGCCCTGAGTTGCATTATTTTTGGCGTAGTGGCAGCGTTGTTGCTCAAAGGCACCTTGGTTCATCCACAATATCGCTTTTTGTTGCTCACTGGGTTTTGCGGCGGATTCAGCACTTTTTCTACTTTTAGCAATGAAACCTTCGTGCTTCTGGTCAATGGTCAATGGTTATATGCTTTCGCAAATATCGCCCTAAGCTTGTTGGTTTGTTTGTTTTGTATATATTTGGGTATGAAGATTGCTTCGTTTGATTATTAAATCATTTCTTGTTCTAAAATTTGTCAGGAAGGTTTGAATGAAGCGATTTTGCAGGAAATATTTGAAACAAACCATTAAACATTAGACCATGCAACTCACCCACCAAATGCTCGACCGGCTGGACATGCTGGAACAGAAATACGCCGTCATGGGGCAGGATATGCTTTCTTATCTCGATGGCTTGCTGTATGCAGACTACCTGACCTATTGGGATTATATTCACCTCGATACATTGCTCAGCCTGCAAACACCAAAAACACCTTTTCCCGACGAATACATTTTTATCACATACCATCAGATTACCGAGCTCTATTTCAAAATGACGATTCAGGCAATTGAGCAACTCATTTACTCTGAAACGGTCGAACGGGCACTTTTTATCCGCCAAATGGAGCGAATTAACCGGTATCTGGAGCAGTTGATTCAGTCGTTCGATATTATGGTGGATGGGATGGACAAAGAGGAGTTTCTCAAATTCCGTATGAGCCTGCTGCCTGCCAGCGGTTTTCAGTCGGCGCAATATCGTAAAATCGAAATATTGAGCACCGATTTGTACAATCTGGTGCATGTCATCCGGCGCGAAAGTTTGGATAAAGAAACCCCGATCGAGGAATTATATCAGAATCTTTACTGGAAATCGGGGGCTACCGAGCTGGCAACCGGCAAAAAAACACTGACCCTGCGGCAGTTTGAGCAAAAATATTCTCAAGAGTTTGTCCAGTTGGCAGAGCGCGTTCAGACTTGCAACATCTGGCAGTGCTACCTGAAGCTGAGCGAATCGGACCGGCAGGACGAAACGCTGATCAAATTGCTGCGGGATTTTGATTTCAACATGAACGTGCGTTGGGCTTTATCGCATTTTCGATCGGCGGCACGCCATCTGGAAAACAAGCCGCAGGTGATCGAAGCCACCGGTGGCACCAACTGGCAGGAATATCTCCCACCGCGTTTTCAGCGGGTCATTTTCTACCCATCACTTTTAACGGAAGCGGAAATAGAAAAATGGGGACGGCGCGCCAAGTTGAGCTAAGTGCGGCAGTGCCCTGTCAGGTCTCATAGCTGCCTTTTTCGGCGGATACATTTTGGTTATTTTTCTTACTATTTTTTGTTTTTATTTTTATCACCGTCCGTAGGTGTTTCATCATTGGCGAAAGCCCGCCAGTCAATTTGGTAATTTTCAAACAGTAATACCGCAAATGCACAAAAAATAAAAGTGATGGCGCCGGCTGTAAGCACGAGAATCGAACGTTTGGGGCGCGATTTGACCAATGGCACTTCGGCTTTTCCTACCAGAATGGTTGCCGGAATGTGTGCTTCGTAAACGGCGCGCCAGATTTTCAGGCGTTCGAGGTCGTAGCTTAGCTTTTGATTTCCATCGTAGTACTGGCGTTCGAGCGTGTTGACCGGCGCGATTCCCTCATTGAGCAACTGAATGCGTTCTTCCAGGCTTTTCACTTCATCTTCCAGTCCTTTGACCAAAGCATTTAGCATAACAATCGTATCGCGAGGAACGCCGGGCGTGCTTTTGAGTACATTCAGGCGGGTAGTGTGGCGAATCAGTTTCGCTTTCGATTCCGATTGCTGGGCGGTCAGCGATTCCGTTTGGGCAACGGTATTGTACAATCCATAATTCAGGCGAAGTGCATTGAGCGTGTCCCCCAGTATTTTTTGCTGCGCCTGCTGGTTTTTGATTTCCAATTCAAATGTTTCAATCGCCTGGCGCTGACTTTCCTTGATCAATCTTTGGGCTATTTCATCAATTTTGGCACGGGCAACATTGGCAATTTTTGGAGCCAATTGGCGGTCTATGTCTTCCACCGATAACTCGATGGCATCGCGCTTGGTTTTTTCAACTTTATACAAACTAAAAAACTTCTCCCGTACCCGAAAAGGCGCACGTGCGTCTTCCTTGTTGATTTTGTAATGCTCGTATAGTTTGAATGAATCTACGAGCAGATCTACCAGTTCGCTCGATTCGGCAATCGTGAGCAATCGGTCAATATCATTGGCGTTGCCGTATTCGTTGCGATATAAATTGCCTTCCCCGAAGAGCAGCTCGGGTTTTGCCTGATCGGGGCTTGCTGCCAGGAAAGTAGTCGTTGCTTGATAATAATTAGGCAAGAACAAACTGATAACAGCCATGCCCACCATTGCAGCAGCGCTCATCAGTAGAATGGGCTTACGCCATTTCCAAAGGGTTTGTACAATGCCCAACAAATTATTTTTTGGCTCCATGATATGCAAATTGTGTCGCAAAAGTAAGCAAAAAAAAATTGTGCGCTCTTTTTCAGGTATCTTACTGTGGTCTTTGGGCTTGCAACAGAGCAAACGCTTCTCTCAGCTGGATCAGCCGAAATGCAAACGCCAGACCTATACCGGAAATCATACCCCCCATCAAGCGTATAAGCCAGTGCCAGGGGGCGTAGTGATAGAACAGGTACCCCGCCAATCCGCATGCTACGGCATATGCCAGCAGATTGACCAGCACGCGGCTGCTCATCTGCAAAGTTAGTATGCGATGCGCCAGCCAGATTTCAGCGATGGCAATAAAAAACTGGGTAACACAGGTGGCAATAGCTGCGCCCAAAGCTTCAAGACGAGGGATCAATAGCAGGTTGAGAATGATATTCAGAGCGACTCCAATGACAAAAATGCGATTCATAGCTTTCAGACTGCCATTCGCAGTCAACAGTGGTCCGTATATGTAAATGCAACTTACAGCGACAAAAGTGATGATCAAAACGCCCAACACCTGACCGGCATAGGCATCGCCATCGGTGTACAAAGCGGTCATAATTTCTTTTTGGAAAAAAAAGACAGACGAAGCGAGTACTACTGCCC
>CAZQTF010000011.1:0-31545 GCA_964596135.1 uncultured Saprospiraceae bacterium
ATTCTGTCAATGAACTCAATTTTCAAAATTTATGCGCTGCGTAATATCAGTTTTTTAAAATAAATTTGATGATTATTATCTTTCGGCTTAATGCTTGTTTCCTTTGGATGTGTCTATTTATTTTTGGAAGTTCTTGATCTAATAAAACCAACAATCATGCCAAAAATGATGAACCTGAAATATGCCTTGTTATTGCTGGCGCTGGTCGCCCTCAATTCTTGCCAGAAAGCAGTACAACCAGGACAATATAACGCCACGAAAAGTATCGTCTCGGAAAAGGCGATGGTCGTATCGCCCCATGCACTGGCATCCGACATCGGCGTGCGGATTTTGAAAAAAGGCGGAAATGCAGTGGATGCTGCGGTAGCGGTGCAGTTTGCGATCGCCGTTTGCTACCCGCGCGCCGGAAACATTGGCGGCGGCGGATTCATGCTCATTCGCACCAAAGATGGCGTGATAGACGCCCTCGACTATCGGGAGAAAGCGCCCGCAAAAGCTCATCGCGACATGTACTTGGACAGCCTGGGCAACGTGATGGAAGGGCTAAGCACCGAAGGGCACCTCGCCGCAGGCGTCCCTGGCACGGTGGCAGGTTTGTTCGCAGCACACGAAAAATATGGCAAATTGCCTATGCGCGACCTTATTGAACCGGCTATTCAGTTAGCGGAAAAAGGCTATGCAGTATCTGCTACCGAAGCCGAACGACTCGGTAAATTTCAGGAGCCTTTCCGAAAATACAACACAACGCCCAATCCATTTATCAAAGATAACTGGCAAACCGGCAGCCAACTGGTGCAGCCCGAACTTGCCCAAACGCTCAGACGCATCCGTGACCGCGGTAAAGCGGGCTTCTACGAAGGCGAAACCGCCGATGCCATTGTCGCTGAAATGCAGTCCGGCAACGGTATTATTACCCACGAGGATTTGAAAGATTATGCCCCCGCCTGGCGCCAACCCATCGTAGGCAATTACAAAAATTATAAAGTCATTTCCATGCCACCATCATCGAGCGGAGGGATTGCGCTGCTACAAATGCTGGGTATGATCGAAAACTATCCACTCTCGGAAATGGGTTTTCACTCGCCGCAGGCAGTGCATCTTATGGCAGAAGCCGAACGCCGGGCTTATGCCGATCGCGCCGAACATCTGGGTGATAGCGATTTTTACAACGTGCCACTGGATACCCTCATCAATGAAAGCTATCTGCAAAACCGTATGGCTGACTTTTCTCCGGTCAGGGCTACTTTGAGCACTTTTATGTTGCCAGGAAATTTTAACTTAGTAAAAGAAAGTTTTGAAACAACGCATACTTCGATTATTGATACCGAAGGCAACGCCGTAGCCGTGACCACTACGTTGAACTCTAATTTTGGCTGTAAAGTCTGGGTGGATGGTGCCGGATTTTTTCTGAACAACGAAATGGACGACTTCAGCGTGAAGCCCGGTGTACCCAATCAGTTCGGGCTTGTTGGCGCCGAAGCCAATGCTATTCAGCCTGGCAAACGAATGCTCAGCTCCATGACGCCTACCATCATCGAAAAAGATGGCAAAGTGTTTATGGTGCTTGGTGCGCCGGGTGGCTCAACCATTATCACAGCTGTTTTTCAAGTCTTTGTCAATGTAGCCGAATTTGGGATGGACCTCGAAAACGCCGTAAACGCCGGGCGATTCCATCACCAATGGCTGCCCGACCAAATTCAGGTGGAAAAAAATGCTCTTGACTCCACCACCGTGCAGGCGCTGAAAGACATGGGGCACAATTTTCGGGAAGTGGACTACATGGCGGTCATCAAAGCTATCCAGCGCTTGCCAGATGGGAAGCTGCACGGCGTCGGCGACCCGCGCAATCCAGACGATACGGCAAGGGGATATTAAATATCTGTATCATGATTTCTACGCTGGTGTGCCAAAAACCTCAAGCCAATCAATTAAAAAAAACAGGCATTATTTAGATCTGGACAAGCACTTATAATGAATTGAAATCCGGAAACTTTGAACTTAATAACCCCAAAACCGTTTCTTCCTAAATCTTGGTTTCTATGAAAAAACTCCTGTTTACCAACCTCTTTTTGGGGTTTATGTGTTTTGCGTGGGCGCAAAGCGCTGATTTGCTGCCTTTTGCCGAACAACGTTTGCAAAAGGAAAAAGTAGGCATGATCGTGCTGGGCTCGTGGGCCATCGGCAATATTGCTGCAGGCACAACCCTCATTGGGCAACGCTCAGGGGAAGATAAATACTTTCATCTGATGAATATAGGCTGGAATGCGGTGAATCTAAGTCTGGCAACATTCGGCTACCTCCATGCCGTTCAGGCTGATCCGACAGACTACAATTTGCAAGCGGTGGTGCAGGCGCAATACCGGATCGAAAAGTTGCTGCTACTCAATACTGGTCTGGACGTCGGCTATATGCTCGGCGGATTATATCTGATGGAGCGCTCCAAAACCGCTGCAAAAAATCCAGAACGGCTCAAGGGCTTTGGCAAATCAATCGTTTTGCAGGGTGGATTTCTTTTTGTGTTTGATCTGGCCAGTTATTTCGTTCATGCCAATACCCGCTCCCCGGAGTGGCAGCGCTTGTTAAGCAATATTTATTTCGATGGCAATCAGGTGGGGCTGTTGGTTCAATTTTAAATTAAACACTTCTCAAATAAAACATTGCTTTTTAAACAGATATAAATTTTAAAATTTAAAAAAGTAAATAAATACCATCGAACAAAGTTACGCTCCGCGTTGCCCCAATTCTACAACCTCCAAATCTTTAATCGCCCCTTCCAGCAATACGAATCGCACAATCGTTTTCACTTTGTGAAAGCCTTCATTGCCACAAGCGCCAGGATTGATATGCAACAAATTGAGTTGCCGGTCGGGTATCACCTTCAGAATATGGGAATGCCCGCAGATATAAAGTTTGGGCGGATTTTTTTGCAAAATAGCCTTGACACGTGCAGTGTATTTGCCCGGATAGCCGCCGATATGGGTCAAAAAAACCTCCACACCTTCGCAGGCAAAACGCAGGTCGAGGGGAAAACGTTGGCGAATAGCTCCAGCGTCAATATTGCCATGTACGGCGCGAAGCGGTTTGAACGCAGCGAGGCGGTCAGCTACTTCCATGCTGCCAATGTCGCCGGCATGCCATATTTCATCGCACTCAGCGAAATATTCAAATATTTTTTCATCCAGAAAACCATGAGTATCAGAAAGTAAACCAATGCGTTTCATGTGTTCGCGTTTTGGCAGGCGCCAGTTGGGCAATGTCCGTTCAGGAAATTTTGATTACAATTTTTCCAAACTGATCACTTTGTGCTAATTTTTCAAAGGCGGCGTTGCCATTTTTCAAGTCAAACACCGAATCCACGACCGGTACAATTTGATGCTGCCCAACAAAGTTGACCATTGCAACAAACTCCGCGTCGGTTGCCATCGTGCTGCCCAGGATAGAAAGCTGTTTCCAGAAAATAATCTGCGGGCTCACTTCCGGAATTTTGCCCAAAGTCCCTCCATAAATAACAATTCGCCCGCCTGGATTGCATAGCTTCGGTAAAGGAACAAAGCTCGCGCCACCCGCGCTATCAAGGATCACATCAAAACCTCCGGCTTGCGTAATCAGTTGCTGATGCCAGTTGTCATCCCGATAATTTACGCCTCCAACAGCGCCCATTTCCATTGCTCTGGCAATTTTCTCCGAAGAACCAGAAGTAACAAAAACGGTCGCTCCGACTGCTATTGCAAACTGCAGAAGAAACAACGCTACACCTCCGCCGATACCGGTCACGAGTACCTGATCGCCCGCCTGCACCCGACCTTTAGTAAATAATGCCCGATAAGCGGTCATCCCAGCCAGAGGTAGGGCCGCTGCCTGCTCCCAGGTGAGATGGGCTGGTTTATCTACCAGCCGGTCTGCGCCAACTGCAACGAATTCCGCTAAAGTTCCTGGTTTGGGCAAACCCAGAATATGATATTGCTTAGATTGAAAATGAGAGTTATCACCCCAGTTGTTATTTGGATTAATCATAACTTCCCTACCCTCGCATGTGCCTGCGCCGTCTGAACCCAGCACGCACGGAAAAATAATACCAGGATATAGCCCTTGCGTGATAAAATAATCGCGGCGATTGAGGGCAGCGGTTTTTACCTGCACAATCACCTCTCCCTCATTGGGTTGCGGGTCAGATATATCGGAGTATTGAAGGGATTGGCCTTTACCTTTCAGAACTAATGCTTTCATAACTAACTGGCATATTGACATTATACGACCGAAGAAACAAGTTCAGTTTCCGTTTTTTTCCATTTAATTATTTCCTGCAAACCATAATTTTCCAGGCGATTATGATAAAAATAAAGTAACTTGAAGCTCTCGCTCACTATCTGTCCTTTTTTATTATACCGCAATGGCTTGTGTAAATGATAATTTCCCAATCGCTTGATGCCATCGGCGATCAGATCGTCCAGTTCCCAGCGGATTTGCTCCGACAGTTTGATGTCGCCCGCTTTTTCCATCTTCAGCAATTGATTTTTCAATTGTAACACTATATCTTTCAGAGCTGTATCGGCAAAAACATATTCATCGGTAGGCAAACGAAGAATGCCGTATAGATCAAGCCTGGCGTTTTCACGTTTTAATAACTGAAAAGCGGCAAAAGAAACTAAATGACTGCTCAGCACAATATTATCTTTATAATAACGCGCTACGATTTTATCCGCCAGAATTTTAGTATATTCTTCTTCGCGCTGCACGTCTTCCCGGATGACACCATCAGAAAGAAAATAATCCCTGACGTCTATCAAATTGCCATACTTATCATAGCTGTTGCCATCGGCGTCCACAGGATTGCCCAGCACGTCGAGCGGTTGCCCGAATGAAACTGTAATTGTGTTACTTTCCGCAAAAAATTTCCAGGCAAATTGCAGTATTTTCCAGATGTTGTAAAAATCATCCCTTGTTTTGATATACTGTTCCTTGCCGATGCTGCGCAGGTATTGTTCTATCAAAAAAGGCGCTTCCAGCACAAAGTGATAGCTCAAAACCATGGGCACAACAAATACTTTTTGATCTTTGTCTTTGGCGAACAAAGTGCGCTGCGCCTCCACTACCGTACCAAGCAACCCCATTTTTAATTTGTTTTCCAGCATACCCGAACGCGAGCGCGTACCCCCGGGAAAAAAAAGGCTATTCACGCCTCGCTGAATCGAAAGATTGGACATTGCTTTGAGCGTTTCCAGATAAATCGGATTTTTCTTTCGGCGATCCACGCGATAAGCGCCCAGACGGTTCATAAAATACGCAGCAAACCCGGCATTATACA
Organism: uncultured Saprospiraceae bacterium; assembly: GCA_964596135.1. GTDB lineage: Bacteria > Bacteroidota > Bacteroidia > Chitinophagales > Saprospiraceae > JADJNW01. The sequence continues at coordinate 5,306 of CAZQTF010000011.1, forward strand.
AATTCAGACCGGCGCCATAAGAAAACGAGGGCAAGCCGGCAAAGGTATCGAGTGCATAACCGATAAGGATGGAATCCAGATTGCTGAAATGCGTCGGGACAATGACGACCGTTCCTTTTTCGAACAGGCTCCGTACCGTTTCTACCTGACCTTTTACCAGCATCCGGTCGTAGAGGCGATATTTGCTGCCCCAAATACTCCTGCCCGCAGCCGTATTGAGCAGGCGTGTAAAAAACATGGTGAGGAATTTGCGGGCAAACAGAAATGTTTTGATATTAAAAGTTCCTACGATTTCTTCACTATATCGGTGTAAAATCTGCTGTAGAATTTCTTCATTGGCTTTAGCTGCTTGTTCCTCGTCCTTATCCAAAGAGTAGCTGACCAATTGGCGTTGAATTTTTTTCCAAAACTGACGCTCATTGGGCGGGTCCACTTTCCAGGGCTCTTCCTTGATACGAATGCGCTCCATGTAAATCGTTTTGGCAAGAATGTCGCGCAGTGCTGTGATTGACTTTTTTTGAAAATGGTGCATCGTAAATTCCCCGATTTCCCGTACAAAATTGCGGCGATCCTCGCTCAGTTTGTAAATGGGCCAGTCCTCAATTTCCGGCAGAATGTGGGGATAGATCTTATTTGCTTCTTTCATACTGTAATAAAATATAACCGTTTATCGGTTTTGGAGTGTTATTTTACCACCTCATCATATCTTCGTATCAATATTTCACGCTTCACCAGATTACAGGGCAGATTGTGCATTCACCTGCTCAATAAATTTCAAAATATCTTCTCGTCCCCAGCCGCGCTCAGCGGAGGTTTCAAATTGGGGAGGTAATTCGTGCCAGTGTTCCAGCAAAGCTTTTTGAATCCGTTCGATATTCGGTTGGCGCTCTTTTTCCTGAAGACGATCCAGCTTGGTGTAAGCAATCACAAAGGGAATCTGCATTTCGCCCATCCAGTTAATAAACTCGATATCAGCCTGTTGTGGCGGCACCATCGCATCAATCAAAACGAAAGCGCACTGCAAAACCCGGCGATGCCGAAGGTACCCCTGTGTCATGCGTTCCCACTCCTGGCGTTTTTTTCTGGAAATTTTGGCATAGCCATACCCCGGTAAATCTACAAGATACCATTCATTGTTGATGCGATAAAAATTGAGCGCTTCGGTTTTGCCTGGCTTATTGGATACATACGCCAGTTTTTTGCGATTGCACAACATGTTGATGAGCGAGGATTTACCTACATTGGATCGCCCGATAAATGCGAATTCCGGCAGCCCGTCTCTGGGGCATTGCATTTCGCTCGGAAAACTTCCTGTATAAACTGCTTCTTTGATATCCATAATTGCAAAAGTAACGATATTCGGACAAAGTGGTTAGTCGAAAGTAAATAGCCGAACGGCGATCAGAGCTAAATTTGCCGGCAAGAAGATTTAACTTCGCTGCAAATCAACAACGCTGGTTAAATTTGTGTTAACAACCATTTTTTTTCAGGGTCGCCAAATAAACGTTGCATCTAAATTTCGTTCTAAGTCCATAAAAAACCCACAACTATGTTTACAAAACACTTAGCCTCTTGTCTGGTATTGCTGATTCTCTTTGCAGCACCCACTTACAGCCAATTAAAAATCGGTCTGAAAGGTGGCTTGAGTACCACCGAATTGAACGCAGAAGATTTTAACGTCATCCGCGCTGGCGGCTTGAACGATCTCGAAGTTGCCTTTAAAGAAGCCAATTATGGTATCCATGGGGGATTGGTCATCCGGGCACAATTCAACAAATTTCTGGTGCAACCAGAGATTCTGTTCAATTCCAGCAGCGTGGAATACGATGTCACGGATTTGAGCAGTCAAATTACAGAAATCAAAGAGGAAAAATTTCAATACGTGGACATCCCGCTTCTCATTGGTTTCAAGTTTGGTCCGCTGCGCCTCATGGGCGGTCCGGAAGGGCATATTTTTGTGGATAGTGCTTCCGATCTGTTTGATTTTGACGATTACGATCAGAAATTTGACAATCTGACCCTAAGCTGGCTGGGCGGCGTTGGTCTGGACATCTGGAACCTGATGCTGGATGTACGCTACGAGGGTAACTTCCGAAAATTTGGAGAACATATTCGCTTCGGCGACCAAAAATTCGACTTTGCCGATACGCCTTCCCGCTGGACGTTTTCGGTTGGTTTTCTTTTTGGCGGACGATAATTTTCAGAAAACAGGAGGATTGGAATATGGAAAAACTACGAAACATATTTTTTTGCCAATATTCCAATCTTCCATCATTCCTCTCGGTCAAAGCGCGCTCGTTTCAGCGCTGCGCTCGACCTTTTTCACAAAACTCTGCAGTACTTTGCCCGTACCGCCTACTTCGATAAAGGCGGTTATGCCGTCTTTGAGCATATTTTGCACCGTTTGCGTCCAGCGTACTGGAGCGGTGAGTTGTGCAATCAAATTTTGTTTTATGGTAGCGGAGTCTCTTTCCGGTAAAGCATTCACATTCTGATAAATAGGGCAAACCGGTGCATGGATCAGCGTTTTTTCAATGGCCGCCGCCAGTTCGTCCTGTGCTGGCTGCATCAGCGGGGAGTGAAAAGCGCCGCCCACCTCGAGCACAACCGCACGCTTGGCGCCAGCCTCGGTGAGTTTTGCTATTGCGATTTCAATGCCTTTGACCGAACCAGAAATGACCAATTGTCCCGGGCAGTTGTAATTCGCTGGTACAACGATCTCATCGGTGATCTCCGCGCAAATTTTTTCAATTGCCTCATCGTCCAAACCAAGAATTGCAGCCATGGTGCTCGGTTGCAGTTCGCAGGCTTTTTGCATTGCCAGTGCGCGTTGATACACAAGTTGCAGACCATCTTCAAAACTCATGGCATTTGCTGCAACCAGTGCGGAGAATTCGCCCAAAGAATGCCCTGCCACTGCATCGGGTTGGAAAGCATCGCCCGCCATTTTCGCTTTGATGATCGAATGCAGAAATACCGCCGGCTGGGTTACTTTCGTTTGTTTGAGATCTTCCATCGTGCCTTCAAACATCACGTCAGTAATGCGGAACCCCAGAATTTCATTGGCTTGCTCAAACAGGTTTTTCGCCATTTCGGAGCTTTCGTACATATCTTTACCCATGCCTTCGAACTGGGAAGCCTGCCCCGGAAAAATGTATGCTTTCATATATTGAGTTTAAAAAATTGAACGTGCCAAGGGAACTGAGTAAAACCAAACTTCCCGCACTTAATGCAATTTTGATCCAATCAGATTTAAAAACTCACTCCGCGTTTCTACCCGTCGGAATTCGCCGGTGAAAGCGGATGTTGTCGTTAAAGAATTTTGTTTCTGCACGCCGCGCATCATCATACACATGTGCTGTGCTTCGATAACAATCGCTACGCCGAGCGGATTGAGCGTATTCTGAATGCAATGCAAAATCTCGTGGGTGAGGCGCTCCTGCACCTGCAAGCGACGGGCAAATACGTCAATGACGCGCGGAATCTTGCTCAACCCCACTATATAACCATTCGGAATATACGCCACGTGGGCTTTGCCAAAAAACGGCAGCAGATGATGCTCGCACAGCGAATACAGCTCAATATCTTTCACAATCACCATTTCACTATAATCCTCCCGAAACATAGCGGAACGCAGAATTTCTTCCGCATTTTGTGCGTAGCCCTGCGTCAGGAATTGCATCGCTTTGGCGGCGCGCTCCGGTGTTTTGAGCAAGCCTTCGCGCGAAATATCTTCCCCTGCCTCTTTCAGGATCGTTTCATAGCTTTTGATCCATCCGGCAAGCTTGTCACCATTGTATGATTCCATAATATTATAAGCTATATCGTAATAATTCGTTGATGAATAGTTATAAAACACTACTGCGCCTATTCTGTTCTGAAAAAATATCTTTTCCGTCATTCCATCACCACATCATCGCATCACGCTCCATAATATTCAACATAAATATTTTCGGTTTCGCATAGCTTAATACAATGTAACTGACACCCTTTCAGATGCGGCTCCAACTCTTTCCAGAAAAGAATCGCCAGATTTTCCGTCGTCGGCTGCATCCCTTTCGGTATAAATTCTACATCCAGATTCAGATTGCGGTGGTCTACTTTTTCGGTAATGAATTCCTTCACCAATTTACTTAAGTGTTTTACATCCATAACAAATCCGGTCACCGGGTCAGGATTTCCTTTGACAGTAACAAATAATTCATAATTATGACCATGCCAGTTTTTATTGGCGCATTTGCCAAAAGATGCCAGATTTTCTGCCTCACTCCAGGCGTCCACCCAAAGTTTGTGCGCGGCATTAAATGTTTCTCTTCTGGTCAGATAAACCATATTTTCTCTTTTAAAAATCAAATGTCCGTTTATTATTCCTAACCCCAGAGCTCCTTGTCATCAGCGCCGGGAAAACGGTGCAAAAGTACAAAAATCATATTTCAATGCTAATTTACAAAAGTGAATTCATCGGCTCGACGCTGCTGCCGGGCAAACAATTCGCAACGAGAACCACGAGTACAAATTGATTTATCGAAACTTTCGCGTATTTTTTCCAAAAAGTTGTGCATTAGACTGTAATTTATTTCTATTTTGACCCTGTGAATTCGATTATTACGGGGCAATTTTTATGGATACTGTTGTAAATAAAGACTGGCGCGTCAAACTTGTTGAATTTTTCACCCGGCGAGTGGTGTATCACGGCTTATTCTGGCTGGTGCTGCTGGTATTGCTGATTTTGATCGAGGATACGCATCGGGGCTTTCTTTTTACATTCAGCAATGAGATGATCAACATTTTGTTTTATGCGGCGCTGGTTTATTTCAATCTGTTGTACCTGATTCCGAATTATCTTTCCAAAAACAAATTTCTGATCTATGCCGGGCTGCTGATTCTGGCAACGATTATTATCACGCCCCTCAAAATGATCGTGTTTTATTTCAAATTTTCGGGGCTTCCGGGTTTACAATCACAACTCATTATTAATCAATACAATTATTTTATTGCTAATTTTGTTATCGCCGCTACTTCTACCGTCGTAAAAATCATTACCGATTGGGTGCGCACTATGCGCGAAAAACAAGAACTGGAAACCCGCACCATGCAAACAGAACTGCGCTTTCTGAAATCGCAGATCAATCCGCATTTTTTATTTAATACGCTCAACAGCCTTTACGCCCTGACGCTGAAAAAATCGGATAAGGCGCCGGAAATCGTGATCAAGCTCTCGGAAATGATGCGCTACATGCTGTACGAATGTAATGAAAAACGGGTTGCCTTGAGCAATGAAATCCATTACATCCGCAATTACCTCGATCTGGAAAAACTGCGCCACGGCGACAAAGTAGATATTCAATTTGAATTAAGTGGACACGTAAGCGATCAAATGATTGCACCTTTGATGTTCATACCGTTTATCGAAAACAGCTTCAAACACGGCTTAACCAACCAGATTTCCAAGGGGTATGTCCAAATCAAGATGATGGTAGAAGGGCAAAAAATTGATTTTTACATCGAAAACAGTAAACCTGATGCGCTACCGCATCAGAATCACCATCGCCGCAGCGGTGGCATCGGGCTGGTCAACGTACGCCGCCGCCTCGATATTCTGTATCCTGGCAACTACGAACTGACGGTACACGACAACCCAAAATCTTATGCTGTAAATTTGCACATAGATTTGAATGCTTAAATTTGTCGAAATTACCGTATTTTACTATCGCTTTTTAATTGAACGAATCGAATTTTAAACCATATCACTATGATTAATGTCATCATCGTTGACGACGAGCCGTTAGCCCAGGATGTTCTTGAAACCTATATCGAAAAGGTGCCTGAGCTAAACTTGGTAAAGAAATGCAACAATGCCTTCGAAGCGAACGAAGCGCTGAAAAATAATCAGATTGATCTGATGTTTCTCGACATCCAAATGCCGCAACTGACCGGTATTGATTTTCTGAAAACGCTCAGCAAACCGCCGTTGGTGATCTTCACCACCGCTTACTCCAACTACGCCATCGAAGGGTTTGAACTCAATGCGCTCGATTATCTGCTCAAGCCTATCTCGGTAGATCGTTTTATGAAAGCCGTCAACAAAGCCATTGAACAGATTGAACTGCAACGCCGCGAAGCTCCACCCAGTGGTGGTATGGCATCCGTCGAAGAAGAAGGTCCTGACTATATCTTTGTGAAAGCCGATAAAAAATTGGTTAAGGTCAATTTTGATGAAATCATTTATATCGAAGGGTTGAAGGATTATGTTATTATTCGCATGGAAAACCAACGCGTCATTACACTTCAGACAATGAAAAGCCTGGAAGACAAGCTGCCGCCGGCACAGTTCCGACGAATCCATCGCTCCTACATTGTGAACGTCAAGCACATCGAAGCCATCGTGGGCAACATGGTGGAAGTCATGGAAAAAGGACAAGCCAAGCACTTACCGGTCGGTAAAAACTACCGCGACGAATTGCTGGATATGATCAATAAAAACCGCCTGTAGCCGTGAAATCGGGTTTATCCGAAACCGTCAAACAACGCTGCGAAGCGCTACTAAAAACACCTGTTGAAGCTTCTTTTCGTCTTGAAGGTGGCAATATCAATGAAGCCCGTTGGCTTGAGACGTCCAAAGGTAGGTTTTTTCTGAAAACGAACGCCGCCGCACCAGCACACGCCATGTTTGCCACTGAAGCAAAAGGGCTGCAATTACTCGCCAAATCCCACACGCTGCGCGTGCCCGAAGTTATTGGTTTTAGCACCCCGAATGATGACACGCCGGGCTGGCTGTTGCTGGAATTCATCGAAAGTGGCGTGCGCCGATCTGATTTCTGGGCGCGATTTGGAGAAGGGCTTGCCGATTTACACCGCCACCGGCACGAAAACTTTGGGCTGGAATCGGATAATTTCATCGGTCGGCTGTCGCAATCAAATCAGCCACACAAAAAATGGACAACATTCTACGTAGAAGAACGCCTGTTGGCGCAGTTGCAAATACCGGAAGCGCAGCATCTTTTTACAACTACCGATCACGATCATTTTGAGCGTCTTTTTCACAAACTCCCGTCAATATTGCCCGAAGAACCGCCGGCACTCATTCATGGCGATCTTTGGAACGGCAATTTTTTGAGCGATGAACATGGCATACCTGTGCTGATTGATCCAGCCGTCTGTTTCGCTTCCCGCGAGATGGATATCGCCATGAGCCTGCTGTTCGGCGGATTTGCGCAGGAATTTTACCAGGCGTATCAACACGCTTATCCTTTACTGCCCGGCTGGCAAGAGCGGATAGAACTCTACCAACTGTACTATCTGCTGGTACATGTCAACCTCTTTGGCGGCGGCTACATACAGTCCGTACGACAGATCGTTCGGCGGTTTGTATGAAAATTCTCAACACAACTCAATGTCCACCAACAACTGCTGGCTTGCTTTTACTTACAATGGCTTCTTTTTTCTTTTCTTTGACCAATAGCCATAGTACCGCCGAAACGCCCAGTGCGACAGCACTAATGATGAAAATAACCACCTTGTTTGATTGGGCATCAATAAAACCGCCCAGCCAGGAAGCAACTAACTGAGGCAGAACGACTGATAGATTAAATAATCCCATATACAAGCCCATTCGCGCCTGATTTACGGTCTCGGACATGATGGCAAAGGGTAAGCTCACAACTGCCGCCCAGCCGATACCCACCACGATCATCAAGGCGAATAAAGCGGTAGAAGATATTCCAAAGAAAACAATCAGCGCATACCCCAACGCCATGATGGTAATCGAGATCATATGCGTTCGTACCCGCCCCATGCGTTCGGCAAGTGGCTCCAGCACAAAAACCGGCAGCAGAAAACCTACCGTATTCAGTATCGCAAAGGCAATACCGGTGACAAATCCGATTTCATTATTTTGTTCGGCGGTCAATTGGGTGCTAGTTTGGAAACCCATAATATTTTCCTTGATATAGGCAAAAGTATAAACAAACATCGTCTGCACGCCCAGCCAGGTAAAAGCATGCGCCAGACAAATTTTCAGAAATTCAGGTATGTTGGTCTTGCTTTTGGCAGGGATGTCCACATCGGCAATGTCTGCGTCTAATGCACTGGTGGCAATACTTTCCGGCTCTGCGTCGTCGGCGTTTTCCGAAAGATTACGTGGTTCTTTAACGAACAGCGTTGGCACAATGGAAAATACAAATACCAGCACTGCACCGAAGTAAATCAGGATATAATTGCTCCAGAAAGCGCCGATCAGGTAAGCCAATACCCCAAAAAAGCCCGAGATCGTCTGCATCCAGGTGTAGCCTTTGGTGCGGGCGTCGCCGGCGGGAGTCACGTCAGCAATGATCGAACGAGTAGGATTAAAACTAATGTTGATGGACAAATCCAATGTGAGCGCAACGGTGATGGCAACGCCTACTAATTGTTTGATTCCCAATGTTTCACCGATCAAACCGATATTAGGTAATGCCAAAATTGCCAATGCCGCCAGCGTACCACCGACCAGGATGAATGGACGACGCCGACCGCCCCACGCCCACACATTATCACTGATAATGCCAATGATCACCTGCCCCAGAATGCCCGCGAGTGGTCCCGCCATCCACACGATGCCTATTTGATGCAAATCAAAGCCTAGTTGTGTATTGAGAATCCAGCTTAGCGTGGCTATTTGTACGCTCAGCGCCGTACCCATTGCCGTTGCCGGCAGGCTGAGCAAGACATAAAAAGAGTTCGTCAGTCGTTTTTGAATCTCCAGCATAGATTATTTTCGTTTTGTTCTTATTTAAAATATCATAAAATCAAATAACATGACTTAATTCCCCGAATCCAGCACCGTTTCGACATCAATGAGTTGAATGCCCGGCGAACTTTGGGCTGTGAAACGCAGGATTGGCACGTGCCAGGATCAGCAATTTAGGCTTGGGGGCATTTTCTTCAAGAAAATTGGCTTGTGGTATCTGAAATTTTTAACCGGAAAGTACACCCATGCAAATCATAAAAAAAACGACAAACAGGAAGTTTTTCATATTTTTTTCGGATTTATAAAATTTATAGTAATCCAGAAATTTTATAAAAAACTATATTCATTATTGCACCAATATCATAGCGGAGATGCCCGGCACTTTTACATTACCGCCTTTTACCTGGCGGACACCATTTTCATTGATCTGCTCGCCATCCAGCACCAGCATCCAGTCGCCATCAGGAATTTCCACCATCTGTTCGCTGCGGTTGCCATTTAGCAGCACCACGATATTCTTCCAGCGGTCGCCGTTGGCATTATTCGTAATCATATACCCGACGAGATTACTATCGGCAATATCAAAGAATTTTAAATTTCGCTGAATCGCTTCGGTCGAAGTCATCCGGAACGCCGGGTGGTTTTTGCGCAAAGCAACCAGGTTTTTATAATAATTATAAACATCTTTATATTTTGCTTTTCGCGACCAGTCTATCATGTTAATGCTGTCCGATGATTCGAAGGAATTTTCCACGCCCTGCTTGGTGCGCAGCATTTCCACGCCAGCATGCAGGAAACTGACGCCCTGCGATGTCAGCACAATAGCACCGGCAAGTTTGTGCATCTGAATCCGCTCGGCTTCCGTGGCTTCGGGCGCAGAGATGGCGAGGCGATCCCAGAGCGTGTGATTGTCGTGACAAGAAACATAAGTGATTGTCTGGAAAGGCTCTTTCGCCCAGGGTTCTTCGGAGTAGTTGACCGAATCGTACATCACTTGCGGATGTTGTGTAGAAGCCACAATCCCGAACTTGATACTTTCCTCCAAGCCCGGGCTGCCGCTCACAAAGCCCTTTTCAGTAGGGGTAAACACGTGCCCTTTGATGGCATCGCGAAGGTCGTCGCTGAAGGCAGCAATTTTATTTAACTTGTATGTATATTTTTTCAGGGAACGCTGCTCTTCAGGCAATGGAGAGTCGCCTGCTGTCCAGCCTTCGCCGTAAATAAAGATCGTCGGATCTATTTCATGCAGCGCAGCGCTGATCTGGTTCATGGTTTCCTGATCATGGATTGCCATCAGATCAAAGCGGAAGCCATCCACATGATATTCATTCACCCAATACTTTACGGATTCTATCATGTATTTGCGAAACATAGCGCGCTCGCTGGCGGTCTCATTGCCCGTGCCGGAAGCATTGGAAAAAGTGCCGTCGGCATTCTGACGAAAATAATATCCAGGCACCAATTGCTCAAAAAGTGATTCCTGGGTTTGGTAAGTATGATTATATACTACGTCCATTATTACACGCAATCCATTGTCGTGTAATGTTTTGACCATTTGCTTGAATTCGCGGATGCGCACCGCTCCGTCATAGGGATCGGTGGCGTAGCTTCCCTCGGGTACGTTGAAATTCTGCGGATCGTAGCCCCAGTTGAATTTTGGATTTTTTTGGATGCTTTCATCAATGGATTTGTAATCAAATGACGGCAGCAAGTGAATATGTGTAACGCCGAGGTCTTTGATATGATCCAGTCCGGTCGGTTCGCCTTCTTTGCTCCTGGCGCCCAATTCGGTCAAACCCAGGAATTTTCCAGTATTTTTGATACCCGAATTCGGATCGGATGACACATCACAAACATGTAATTCGTAAATAATAATGTCATTAAAATTTGCTAACGGCGGGCGCTGATCCTTTTCCCAGCCAGCAGGATTGGTATCTGCCAGATCAATGACCATGCCGCGATTGCCATTTACACCCACCGCTTTTACGTAAGGATCGGGCACTTCCGCTCGCCATTCGCCATTTATTTTGGTTTGAAAAGTGTAAAATTTTCCTTTCAAATCTTCCCGGAAGGTAATTGCCCAAACGCCTTGACCACGCCGCTTCATATTTTTTAAAACGATCGCTTCGCCGCCTTCGCCGACTGTGTACAAACGGATTCTGACCTCTTCAGCCGTGGGCGCCCAGAGTTTGAAGACCGATTTTTTTGGCGTATAAGTCAACCCCAGGTCGCCTCCTTTGTATGCGGGATATTCATCATATGATGCATATTGTGTTGGTTCAATTTTATGACAGGCGAGCCACATGAACAGGAAAATTAAAGCGATAAATAAAAGGCTTGGTTGTTTCATATCGGTAGTGCATAAATATTTTGGGAAAGATAAAAAAGCTTCCAGTAAATTTTGCCTGAAAATGCTATCTTTCCTTCACAAAAATGTTAAATCCTGCAATTATGAGTGATCAACTGGTTACCGTAGCTACGTTCAACTTTGCAACCGATCCCGATTTTTTGTTGCTAAAAGCCAGACTCAGAGAAGAAAACATCCCGTTCAATACGGCGGAAGAGAACACCGTTGGCGTGGATCCACTACTGTCCATTACAGTAGGCGGTATCCGGGTGCTGGTAAACAAACGCGACGCGCCCCGTGCCTTGGAAATTGTGGAAGACCTGAACCACGCTGACGAAGGCGAAGAAAACGTTTCGTTCCAGGTCATCACGCCCGACTGGGAGCCTGCTCCCGAAAGCGATAGCTGGGGTTATCTCCTGATCGTTGGGTTTATCATTGCATTGTTGTTGCTGGCGTTGCTCTTTACCGTTCTCCGGGAATTGTGAGTTTACCCGCCTGGTCTGTGACCGTTTATGGCTACGTATGTTGTATTTCCATTCATGTGCATATTTTTTTTACTAACAGTGTCCAATAGCAGCCTGAAGAACACCTACCGGTTAGTTTCTCTCGTTCAATTTTTTATTGAATTCCGCACCTACCACTTCTGCGTCGCTGCGCACTTTTGCTAACATTTCTTCGGGGAGTGTGGTATCGGCGTTGAAGCGCACCAGCCAATAATTGCCGTTTGGTGTCACCCGTTCCAACACTTCCATTTCCTGGCGCCGGTACTGGCGTACCCAGCTATTGCCGTCGCGACCTTCGCGAAGTTGAACGATCAGTTCATTGGTAATCACATTTTCCGGGAGTTTGGAAGTAGAACCACCAATCTGTTTCCAGCCATCAAGACGGGCAACGTCGTCGAGCAAAGCTTCCAGTGCCAGCACATGGTAGGGGCGTCCATCCTTGCCAACGATTGTTTTTACATCACCTTCTTCATAATATGTAATGGAAACCGTTGGCGCATCATAATATTCACCCCGATACACATTGTCGAATTGCCAGAGATTAGTTTTGCGAAATTCCTGCAATAAGCTTTCATAAGTTGTCTTATCGAGTTGCTTGACCCACAAGCCGGTGCGCGGCGTATAACGCACTCCGCGATAGCTGGTCAGCCCGCCTTCGTAAATCGTAAGATTAAAAACCGGACATCTGCCATAGCAGGGGCTTTTCGACATTTCAATCACCGTTACCATTTTATTCAGATCATTTTCGCTCAGTTCGCGGAGCGTGCGGCAGCCGCTCATGTTGCTGAAAACGAAATAAGATATACATGCCAAAAGACTCAGGCTCAAGGGGTTGGTGTGTTGTTTCATAAATGTAGTTTTATGCTGTTTTATTACTTAAATTCAAGTTTTTGGTGTAATATTATTGCTGACTTTTAAAGTACGAGCTAATGTGTTATGATGATTTTTTTTGTAAAAATGTTGGTTTCATTTTGCAAAACCAGCAAATAAATTCCCGAAGGAATGGCATCAACGTTTTTTGAAAAAACAGACGAATGGTTCCAGGTGTCTGAAAATAATAACTGACCCTGCATATTTAATAACCGCACGATCGTTTTTGTCAATAACGGGGCATCTGTTACTAATTTTATTTCATACTGTACCGGATTTTGTAATAATCGTATCTGTTTTGTAAATAATGATTTATCATCGGCGCTTACCGGTGGCAGGCAGCCGGAGGATCCGGGCAAACCTGCACGGGGTCCTGCCAGCGCAGCCAGCATCCGGGCTTTCTGACCTTTGGTAAACATTGCCATGCAGGCATCGTCGGTGTAGTTCATAAAATTCATAAACATGCTCGCGGTACCGCAAAACACCTGTGGGTGCACCGGGCACTCATTTTTGAATGTAGAAGACTGGCGCGGCGTATCGGCTACTTCATCATCCTGGCTGCAATCGGGATTATCCAGACCAGCGCCCCAGGGATGGTACAAGTTAAAGTAATGCCCGACCTCGTGGGTAGCGGTTCGTCCAAGGTTGTAAGGTGGCATTGCCGCCGTGCCGGCAGTGCCAAAGTGCTGAAAATCAACGCGTACGCCATCCTCTTCCGAAGGGCTCATACCGGGAAAACTGGCTTCGCCGATAAAAGGCGATCCAAAATTACCGACCCAGATGTTGAGATATTGATCGGGGTTCCAGGCATCATGTCCGCCGGAATTGGCGTAGCAGATGGCTCGAATATTATTGAATTGATCCACAGTGGTTTGTGTACGAGTAATGCCGTTGGTGGCCTTGCCCTCAGGATCGCGGGTAGCGAGACAAAACTCGATTTCCGCATCGGCTATTGCCGGTCTGAAAATTGCCGGGACGCCAGTAATTTCCTGGTTCAAGGCACGAAAATCCTGGTTGAGCACTTCGATTTGAGAGAGAATTTGCGCTTCGGAAATATTTTCTTCCGGTTGTTTCCACACTACATGCACAACGATTGGGATTGTAATAACGACCCGCGGCGAGAGCCGATCGGCGTATTGTGCTATCCATTGTTGTGTAAATTGTTCTGTTTCAGCCTTTTTGAAATACAACGCAGGATTTTCTTCCAGTTGCTTACGCAAATAGACATCCGCAGCGCAGGGCTGCGTTAACCCCGGCGTTTTACAGAATAATAAAACCGGCAGTAAAGCTATAAGCTTTTTAGAAATCATGAAAAATTGCAAAGCTTATTTAGCGATCCAGCAATTGATACAACTGATCGAGCTTGGGTGACAGAATAATTTCGGTGCGGCGATTCTGAGCCTTGCCGGTAGCCGTAGCATTCGAGGCCAATGGTACGTAGAATGCGCGTCCTGCAGCAGTGACGCGCTCCGGTTCAACGCCATATGCCGTAAGGGTTTTCACGACCGAAGTGGCTCGTTTTACACTCAAATCCCAGTTGCTGGCAGCGTTGCCGACATTGTCGGTATGCCCTTCTACGGTGATGTCAATATCGGGATTCTTTTTCAGCACTTCCGCTAATTTTTGCAATGCTTGTTTGCCCTTGTAATCCACATCGTCGCTGCCGCTTTTAAACAGCAAATCCTGGCTGAGCGACACATACAACTTGCCATTTTTCTCCTCTACTTTCAAATCCGAAGAAGAAAAACCGACCAGCGCATTGCTGATGCTGCCCTGTAGCGTATTGATCGCGAACTGATTATTCTGGAGCATGGTTTCCAGTTCCATGATGCGGCGATTGCGTTCCGCCAGGCTCCCCTGAATATTGTCATAACTGCCTGCCAAAGCGCTCAGTTTTGCTTCCCGCTGGGTGAGTTCGTACTCCATCACTGCCAGGTCGCGGGCTTTCTGATCGAGTTCATCCTGCTGGGCGGCAAGTTGCTTTTGCATATCCAGCTTTTCGTAAGCGGAGGTGTAGGTGTTTTTAAAATTATCCTCCAGCAGTTGATTATAACGATTCAGCAAATCCTGATAATCGCGCTGTTGATTTTGGTTGGTAATGATCAATCGCTCCTGTTCCAGCGTTGCTTCCCGCAATTGCGCCTCCGAGTTGCGCAACTGATTGCTGATTTGCTGGTAAGCATAGCGAAGCGAATCCAGGCTCTGCGCTTCCCGCGCCTGATAATCTCTTTCTGCTTTTAATGCATCGTATTGCTGCTTGGTGACACAGGCAGACAGGCTCAACGCCAATATTGGCATGATAAATAGTATCCATCTCATAGCTATGGGTGAAATTTGGTTTTTAATTTTTTTTTTCGGACGACAAACGCGCAAAAAATAATATTTTAAAAATCAATCATTTTAACAACCTTATCTTTTCTTCAAAGTTTAAAATTAATAAAATTTCGCAAACCGTGCTTTGCCGACCCGATTTACATTTCTCCAACCATTCGACATCTGCGTTTTTTATTTGATTTCAGGCGGCGTTTTCTATCTTTGAGCAAAAATTAAATGCCATGAAACAAGTGTTGCTTGTGTTATTTGCTTTCTCAATGGTTTTTTGCAACAGCGACCGCGCTGCCCGGCAGCAAATGGACGGAGCGACCTCTACCGCCCTGAACAACGCGCCATCAGCCGATGCGGCTGAAAGTACAGACGGAGTTGCCAATGAAATGACGATGTATTTTCCATATCTTACCGCCAAAACCGGCGACCAGGTCTGCGTAGATGTGCAGGTGCGAGGCTTCGAAAAGATACTCTCTATGCAATATACCCTCGCCTGGAATAAAGCGATTCTGCAATTTAAAGAATTAAAAAATTTCAAACTCCCTTATTTAGACGCTGGAGATTTCGGGCAGCACATTACGAAAGATGGCTTGCTGACCTCTGCCTGGCTCGATGATGCACTAAAAGGAGTGTCTCTCCCGGATGGTACTTCTATTTACCAAATCTGTTTCGAGGTGATTGGAAAATCCGGCGACAACAGTTTTATTAAAGTGGCCGATCTTCCCACGCCTACTGAAGTAGCCAATCTCCGTGAGCAACTAATACCGATGAATAAAGAAAATGGATCGGTGAAGGTGGAATAATATCATGGAATGTTGGAATGATAATGTTTCAGCTTTTTATATTCCAACATTCCATTTATTCACAAAAGTTAATATTTCGTGGCGCTTAGGTCTACTACAAATCCATTGATTTTATATTTGGATTTGAGGTTTTTCTTATAATTATTAGCCTGAGCTTCAGTATCATAATTACCCAGAATAATTTTATAAACCGGATTATTGTCCTTCCCCTTTTCTACGCTTATCAGAATGTTGTCGAAAGATTTCGCCTGCAAATCTGCTACCTGCCGCAAGACATATTCATAAGTGGTCAGGGAAGCAATTTGTACGCCAAAACCTTTTTTAGTAGGGCGCAATAATTGAATCTGGTAAAGATCATAGGCAGCGTAGTCTTTGCCTACCAGCTTGGCGGCATTACTTTGTTTGGCAGCGGTTGTTGCTTTTTTAGGCGTATCCGCTTTTGTCGTGGTAGTAGATACAGCAGTTGTCTTCTCCGCTGCTTCGGAGATATTGCTCACTTTTGTTGGAGGCGTTGTGCGGGTGCTCTCATCCGAATAACTCTCAGGGCGAATCTCGGTGGCAGGCGGAGCAACGGTTGCTTTTTTCTCTTCGGCTTTAGCCAAATCACTGGATTTGGCTTTGCTGACCACTTCTACTTTCACATCTACTACGCCTTCTTCTATCATATCCAGCGCTTCGGCAGCTTTTCTGGACAGATCGACTACCCGTCCTTTGAGGTAAGGACCTTTGTCAATGACTTTTACATTAACAGATTTTTTATTATCTAAACGCGTCACTTTCAGAATAGTGCCAAAAGGATGCAATTTATGCGAAGCCGTCAATTGATTTTTATCATATTTCACACCATAAGCAGTGAGGCTTCCCTGGAAGCTATCGTCATAAAAGGATGCCTTGCCCCATTCTGCTTCCTGGGCAGTCGCCGCCGTCAAAAAAAAGGAAAATATCATCAGCAATCCTGCTCTGAAGGGTTTTTTCATGATGTTTTGTTTTTTGTTCGACAATCGGTATTAAAACTAATTGATAGTGAACAATTTACACCCAGCAATGCATTGATTTTGGCTTTGCAAAAGCCGCAATTGCCACCGGTGCAAATACAGCACTTTCAATTGATTTTGGTTCAAAATCAAAAATACCGATAAATCATAGATTCACCAACAATAAAGTAACGATTATCACAAAGATTTGATTATGCGGCAAGTGCAAGAATTCCTTGAAACATTCCGATGGCGATTAAAATAAGACCAATAATGTGATTTAAATGATTGCGAACGATCGCTATTTTATAGATAATGCGCTGGCTCAGAATGCCAAATAGCATCAGCGCACAAAGCTTACCCAACGCTGCCCCCAGCAGGAAAGCCACAACCATGGCAACGGGGCTTTGGGCATCCACGCTCATCAGTTGTAGGGAGTGCAAAAAGGCGAGCATGACCACCCAGAAAGGGATCGCCTGTGGATTAAGCAGGGCTACCGTCAAGCCTTTGAGGAAATGATTGTTGCTCAGTTTTCTTTTCTGCTGCGTTGTTTCCTGATTTTTACTAAAAAAGAAAGCCAAACCCAGCAACACAAAAATCACGAAGCCAAATAACTTAAACCAGGGACCACTGACGATTAGCTGGTTGATAAAAACGCTGCCGTGCAACGCAACCAGCGACTGCCCCATTTCGACGGTTGCGGCTGCGACGGCAAAAGGCACGCCGGCACGCAGACTGTTTTTTAGGGTGGTATCTATCATTACCAAATTGATCGGACCAAAAGGCAAGGACCCCACAAAACTGACGATCCAGGAAATCAGTAAAACGCCAATTACAGAAATTGTCATCATAGCTTTTTAGAAACAGGATTCTCTGCAAATTTCTCACTTTTCCAGCGCTTTTGCCAGCAATACGGTGTTAAGCATTTATGATTTTTTCAAAAAAGTGAACCATATTTTCCTCATTTTTGTATTTGAGTTTCAGGCATCATGCATCGTAGTACGCCGTGCGTGATGCGTGTTATTTTACAACACCGGACTTTGAATCCGGTCTAAATTGTTGTAACCAATGAGCAAACATGGACGCGTTCTGGTAGCAATGAGCGGCGGTATTGACAGTACCGTAACCGCTATGATGCTCCATCAGGAAGGGTATGAAGTGATTGGCATCACAATGAAAACCTGGGACTACGCCACCTCGGGCGGTTCCAAAAAAGAAACCGGCTGCTGCAGCCTTGATTCGATCAACGATGCAAGACAAGTAGCAGTGGACATGGGTTTCCACCACTTTATTGTGGACATCCGCGAAGAATTCGGCGATTATGTAATTGACAATTTTGTGGACGAATACCTCGCCGGGCGCACCCCCAACCCCTGTGTGTTGTGCAATACCCACATCAAATGGAATGCGCTGCTGAAACGAGCCGACGCGCTGGATTGTGCGTTCATTGCTACGGGGCATTACGCACAGATCAAAGAATGGAACGGTCGTAAATACATTTCCCGCGGTAAAGATCGCAATAAAGATCAATCCTATGTATTGTGGGGGTTAAGCCAGGAATGCCTGAATCGCAGCCGTTTTCCACTGGGTGACTACACCAAGCCGGAAGTGCGCCAGATGGCTTTTGACTGGGGGTACACCGATCTGTCGAAAAAAGCGGAGAGCTACGAAATTTGCTTCGTGCCCGATAACGACTACCGAGGCTTCCTCAAGCGCCGGGTAGCCGGGCTGGAAGAACAGGTCGCCGGCGGAATTTTTGTCAATGCTAAAGGCGAAGTACTGGGCACGCACAGCGGCTATCCTTTTTATACGATCGGTCAGCGGAAAGGTTTGGGCATTGCTTTCGGTGAGCCGATGTATGTCACGGAAATCCGCCCAGACACTAATACGGTGGTGCTGGGGCATGTGGATGAACTGGTACGCAACCGTATGACGGTTGGTCAAATTAACCTGATGAAATACCAATCCATTCCTGATGGGCTGGAAGCTGTCACTAAAATTCGCTACAAAGATAGCGGTACGTTGAGTAGCCTGCGCCAAATCAATACCGATACAATCGAAGTAGAATTCTATGCCAACGTAAAAGGCATAGCGCCCGGTCAGTCGGCTGTTTTCTACGAAGATGATGATGTAATTGGAGGCGGCATCATTTATGGAAGTATTATTCCTCCTCAAAACCTATAACCATGAAATATTTTCCGCTTGCTGTGGTTTTGCTTGGGCTGTCTTCGTGTACCGAAGAACAGGACGTAAGCCCTGATTTGGGATATGATTTCTATCCGCTGCAAGTCGGAAAATATTGGGAATACCAAGTGGATTCCGTCGTGTACGACGATGATGGCGCGCGGGTGGATACGGCTCAGCTTTTTTTCAGAGAAGAGATTGTAGAACAAAGGCTCGATGAAGCAGGCGATACTGTGTACGTTGCCGAACGGTCGGAGCGCTACTATGCCGATGCTCCCTGGCTGATCCGAGAGGTTTTCTCTCTCCGGCGAACACGCACGCAGGCGATTCGCACCGAAAACAACCTGAGTTTCATTAAATTAATCTTCCCTATCCGGCGCAACAAGCGCTGGGATGGCAATCTTTTTTTCAACAGTTCTCTGAACATTCCGGTTGCCGGTGAAAACGTCCAGCCCTTTCTGTACTGGGAATACAGATACAGCGATGTCAAAAACGACACAGTAATTGTACAACTTGCTGATTATGAGATCAGTAATAAGGACATTCGCCATGCGCAAGAAAAATATACGAAAGGCGTGGGACTGACCGAAAGAACTTGGACCATCCTCTCAACCCAATGCGGCGGGCAGGGTACCCTGGATTGTGGCAACCTCCCCTGGTCGGAAAAAGCAGAGCGTGGTTTTATTATCAGTCAAAAACTCATCCGACATAATTAAGAACATTGGAATGATGAATGATGGGAGAATAGTCCAGACGAACAGAATTTCAAAATTTCTCCATCTTTTCAACGCCAAGCGATTTAAAAGATAAAAACTTATCGCTCAAGCTTTTGAGAAAAATTTGAAATATGAACATGCGTTAACTGGTATGATCCGCCACGATTACCCATTTGCCTTTCATTTTTTGCCAAACCAATAAGAAATGACCGCTCGGCTGGTCGTTTTTGCGTTCTAATGTAAACTTACCCACTAAAGTAATGACCTTTTTACTGCGGCGATTGATTTTCAGAATATCAAAATACAGCTTGCCCATAGCATCGCGGTCAGGATAATTTTTCCGGTAATTCTCAAGAGTAGTCTGCCAGCCGTAGGTCGGCCCGCGAGAACCAATAAATTGCAAGTCGTCTGATTTCCAGTAATAAGCCATAAAGGCATCGAGATCGCCGCGATTCCAGGCTTGTTCCTGTGCGACTATAATTGCCCGGATGGCTTGAAAGTCTTTGTCTTCGACGTTTTGCCCAAAACAAACGATCGTAAAAAAGAGCATCAAAATGGTGGTAAAAGCGCTTTTCATCCTAAATTTGTTGGTTGTGAAAAAATAAAATTGCTGGTTGCATATCCCATTAACAATTGATAATCCGTCATAAACAATACAATTTCACATGATCGGTATAGGTTTTTGCAAAAAGCCGCACGGTATCAAAGGCGAATTAAAGGTACAAATTGATGAAGAGTATCGGGACGATTTTCTACGGGCGAAAGTCATTTTTATGCATATCAGCGGCAGGGAAGTGCCTTATTTTATCGAGAATATCCGTACCGGCAATCATGTTTTAATGAAACTGGAAGACATTGATACCCCGGAGGCGGCGATTGCGCTGGCGGGAAAAGAAATGTTTCTGCGACATGAAGATGTTTCGACAATCGAAAACGAGGAAGAAGCAGGCTATGAAGAACTAATTGGTTATCAATTAATTGACACTAAAATTGGCTCTGTCGGAGCCATTGCCGACGTTGTGGAATTTCCGCAGCAAATGATGGCTGTCGTTTATTATCAGGAACGCGAGGTGCTGATTCCGTTAAGCGAACACCTCATCGCCGCAATTGACGACGAAAAACAGACGATTACAATGGAACTCCCCGATGGGTTACTTGATTTATAAAATATTCAGAAAAATCGCCGGATCAGAAGCAGCATGAAAGTTTTTTAGCCCCAAATCAGTTTTTTGCCACTTTTGAGATAACTGCGAATATTGAGCCAGAACGCCGCGAAAAAGTAAATGATTAACGGCGACCCCAACGTGACAAACGAAATATAAATGAAGTATAATCGCACCGTTGCCGAGGCAATGCCCATTTTCTCGCCCAGATAACTACACACCCCGAAGGCAGAACGTTCGAGTAGATTTTTGAGTTGCTTCATGCTTTCAAAGTTAAGCTCATTATGCGAAACAAACAAATCGTAAAAAGGATTAAAATCGGTATCAGATTTTTTTAATATTTAAAAAGTCGGAAAGCAGGGGCTTCTGAAATGGCGAATATTCAAGCCCCGGCTTCTTCACTGCTAAGGCCGACGGTCAGTTCACATTCGCCGCGTCGCCAATGGTAGAAACAGGTTTTTCATCTGTCACAACGATATTTTCTGGTGTATCCTTTTTGGAATTACCGAAAACATACATAAAACCAAGCGCGCCAAAGGCAAAAAGAAGAATGAGCAGTATGCTTTCGATAGATTTATTTTTCTGAGTTTTGTTATTAGCCGTTATCATAATGACAAGGGTTTAAAATTTTGATTTTAAATGAATTGCCGAAACATTACATAAAAAGAAAGGCAGGGAAAACCACAGACATTGCGTTGGGTTTCCAATTGCCGCCATAATGCGGTCGTTGGTAAAGGACATACTTTTCCCAGGCAACGCAGCAGCAGGTTACCGGCTGGTTGCATAAAAAACTGCCAAGGCGGTCGCATTCGCGCTATCGTCCAGGCAACACCGACGCAGGCAAAAAATATCCCGTCAGGCTGATAGCGCCAGCTATCGCCTGCAGTGCCAAAGCAGTTTTAAAACCGTATCAGGAATTTAATTATGGAAAAGCGTTATTGAGCAGGAGTTCTTTTTGCATAGTGTTTCACGTTTTAGTTAAGCAATAGTGTTTCAAACAAATATTTGGGCAAATATATATAAAATATATTAATATTTAAAATACAATACCTATTTGATTTTCTGAATTTTATCTATAAAAATTATTTTATATACTATAAACAAAATCTGTGCCAATTTGGAAAATAAGTCCGTACAAATTGAAATTATATTTAATTTGAAATGGAAACAGCATTGTCCGGCTTGGGTAAAAGCAGCCAGAGCCTGCCATAATGCTTGAGATAACTGGCTTTGCGCTGAGCGGTTTTGCCTACGCCCATATACACATCTACATGTCCGGGACCGCGAATAGCGCCACCGACATCCTGCGCCAAAAAAATACGGTACTCATGGCGCAATTGGCGCGTTTTGCGATCGTACACCGGAAAAGCCGCCAGCAAACAACTACCCAGCGGAATGTAGCGCTTGTCAACTGCAATGGAAAAATCCCCCATCAGCGGCACGCCTCCGGCGCCTCTGGGTTGCGTTTTGCGCGGGGTGAAAAAAGTATAGGACGGATTGTGAAAAAGAACCGAATCGGTCAGGTGTGGATTAGCGGATAGAAATCGTTTGATGGACTCAATCGAAAAAGTGGAAATATCCAGGTCTTCCTGCGCCATCATAAATTTTTCGATACTTCGATAAGGATGCCGATTGGTGCCATTGTAAGCAAAATACTCCTGCCGGCCATCGGGATATTCTACAAAACCGGAACCTTGCAACTGCATGTAGTAAATATCCACTTTGTCGCGGGCATACGCCAACTCCAACCCCCTGTCTTTCAATGCGTTGCCTTGCTCAATGTCGCGACGCCGAGGGAAGGGGCCTTCCCAGTCAAGCGGGCGGCTGTAGATGGGATAACGAAAATCTGCGTCCGGCTTTTTTTTCACCTCCACAATCGGTGTAAAATAACCTGTGAATTTCACATTGCCTCGGCGATCTTCGCCCCATATCTGATAGGCGTCCAAGTATTGATGGATGAAAAAAGGTTTTGTTTGCTGCCATTGCTTGAGAATACGAATCGTTTTTTCCAATTGATCCGGTGTAACCACCAAATCCCCAATGCGTTGTACTTTTCTCTGACGGCTTTGATCCAGCAGGCGTTGCTGCCGTTCCAGCGCTTCTACCAATTTTGTGGTAATGATCGGAAAATCAACCGTATCGAGCGGCGTCCGTTGGTATAAGTCTTCAAAAATTGATGCATTCCGGATTTTTCCGTTCCGACGAAACACCCATTCTTCGATTCCCTCATCCTCCACCCCAATGGTATCAATGGCGGTATTCAAAACATCTAAAGGACCCGGCTGGGGATCATGACAGGAGAGCAACACTCCGAGGGTGAAGAGCAAGCAGGTCTGTCGTAGGTTCATACGTTATTTTTAGGCTCTGCTGTTAGACAATAGATTTTTCAAATTGAATCGTTTCTCTATCATCCAACCAAAAGCCGATTGGGCAAAATACGCGTTCTTATTGGTTCATCAAACTAAAAAATGTCAAATTTTGATTTTACCGAATATAAATTTGTTTAAATTGGTTATTATTGCAATGATTTTATGAAAATTTTGCAAATGAAGAAGATCGCGCTGCAATTTGGGTTATTGGCTTTTTTATTGCTGATACTGTTTCAATTAAGCAAATATTCTTTGTTCCTGAGCGGATTCAAAAGCGAGCTGTTCATTGCTTGGTTTGCAGGCTTGTTTTTATTCTTTGGCTTTTTTGTTAGTCGTCTGATTTTCAAGAAGAAAGAAACCATCATTGTAGAAAAAATAGTGGAAGTCCCATTGGAATTGGATGAGGAAAAAATCAAAAAACTGGGCATTAGCCTTCGGGAGTACGAGGTTTTGCAGGAAATTGCGAAAGGCTTATCGAATCAGGAAATCGCCAATAAATTATTTATCTCCGAAACCACTGTAAAATCCCACGTCTCTAACCTCTTACTCAAGCTCGATGCCAAGCGCCGCACCCAGGCGGTGAGCAAAGCGAAAGGGATCGGAATTATTTAGAGACAGGGAGAATTGGTGACTTTGTGACGATGAGATGCTCCAAAATCCTTTAATCACAAAGTCACCAACTCTTAATATCACTTCAATCGGCTGATTTTGTATTCGTTTCGATTGAAAAATTCGTTTTCTCCGTCGAATTTCACGTCTTTCGTCATCACAAACGTGTCATTGGCATAAGTCGCCGTGTAGCGGAACATACAAGGTTTTTGATCGTTGCCGTCTTTACCGCGTTCCGTGAGTACCAGTCGGAATTCCTTCGTGGCCGCATTGTATTCTTTTTCTTCGAGCTTCAGCGCCCCGCTGGTGTAAATTGTTCCATTTTTGAACTCGTATTCCTCTTTTTGGCGAATGACCCTACCCCATTCGTTGATCGTAAATTCCTGGATGAGTTTGTTTTTTTCGATATAGCAATTGCCGATTAGCGGAATCGCCACGCGTTCGTTGCTGGTGTAATCCAAATAAGTCAAAGTGCCGGTGTACAAGCCGTTGAGGTGTTTTACTTCGTCAATTTGTACCGTTGGTTGTGCGTTCAAAAGCAAAGTAGCGAACAGAATTGCAAGCATAATTTTCATCTTTGTAAAAAATTAAATTGGGTGAAAAAATTTGATTTCGACCCAAAAATGCGACAATGCCAAGCCAATATTCGCCTCAAAAGCTGTCCAGGAGGCTCAAATTATGGATTTGAGACGGATTTCATTTTTTGAGCCGCTGCAAATTCTGACGGCGACACGCCCGTGTGTTTGCGGAAAGCTCGATTAAAAGTCGCTTTGCTATTGAATCCGCATTCAAAAGCGATACCGAGCAGGGAAAGATGTCTAAAATTTGGATCGAGTAATCGTTGTTTCACGGCTTCTACTCGATATTCGTTGACAAAATCGTTGAAATTTTTATTAAAGCCTGTATTGATTACTTTGGAAAGCGCACTGGGAGAAACTTTTAGCAGGGCTGCCAGGTCGTTGAGTGTCAATTCTGATTGCAAATATGGTTGCCGAGCATCCATTGCTTGCAAAAGGCTTGTTTTCAATTCGTTATCTAAATCGTCTTCCGTCTTGGGAATAGAGATTTCGGGTTCAAATTGCAAGTGCAGGGATGCCTCCGGGCGCGTGTAGTAGCCAGAAATACTGAGGTAGTAAAGGATAATGCCCCAGGCGAAAAAGGCATACCAATCTTGCTGATAATTCGGTTGATCGGCAAAGATGCTGAGAATAAAAAAAATCAGCCAAATAATGGTTGCCGCGACAACGGCGTACAAAAAATTGCCAAGCCAGGTAAAACTTACTTTTTCGGTATCCGAAAAATGCTCATTGACATAAAAATTCCGATAGCGGCGATACAAGCGGATGGTGACGATGAAATAAATTGATAATGAGACTATTGTGCCAATCATCAGAACTGTATCTACTCCGGGGATGCCTTCCATTCGCAGCCTGCCTTGTGTACCAAAATGATAAGGAAACGGCTCGCCGCGTAGCCAATGACGCACCACCACATCTCCAATGAAAACAAAAAGTATAATCGCCAGATCAATCATCGCCGGTATAAAATGTCGGAAGTCCTTCTTTTAAAACCGAAACTCCCGATTGGTCAGGCTTCTGAAATAAAAATACACCAGCGGACCGATCAAAAACCAGTGGTTAAAAGGGAAATAAAACATAAACGTGGAATGCCAATCGTGTGCATCGTACCAATGTGCGAAGCCCAGCATCCAATTGGCTACCCGCAATGTAAAGATTAAAACCAACGCCGCCAGTAGCTTATCCGACAAGCGCTCTTCGCGCCAGCCTCGCCACAGCAAGAGTATTGTAAAAATAATGCCTTGCAGAAAAAACGGCAGCAGCAGCGAACTCCATTGATTGAAATAAAAAAGCATGGCTCAAAGTACGATTTATGAAGTGCGATTGTGGAAATGTACGAAAAAAAATTGGCTTTGGATTGCCTCCTACTTTGGTATTATTTCATCCTTTTTCTTGCAAATCCTACTTTCGTCGGATGCGTTTTTCTCAAAAAACTCCTTGATTTGCAGCATATTGTTCAATCAAAAAACTTGACGTATGAATAAGTACATCCTTCGATTCGGACTTTACAGTAGTATTACAATGATTGTTTTATTCGGACTCACCTGGGTGATCTTCGGTACTTCGCTTGGTTACAAAACTTCCGAAGTATTAGGTTATCTGTCTATGCTTATTTCATTGTCATTTATTTATTTCGGTGTAAAAACCTACCGCGACGAACAAAACGGCGGTCAAATTACGCTGGGAAAAGCGTTCTTAGTGGGTGTATTAATTGCACTGATTCCCTCTCTGTTTTTTGCTATTTACACAGGTATTTTTATCACTTTGCAAGGAGAAGCCTGGATGGAATGGGCACTGGAAAATATGCCGCCATCGCAGCGCAGCCAATTTGAGGAGAATCCTGAATTGTTCACGAATCCTTGGTTTCAAGGCGTGGTAATGTTTTTCACTGTTTTTGTAATCGGATTGGTGTATGCTTTAATTTCTGCATTTTTAGTGAAAAGAAAAGTAGCAATCGCTTAGGTTTGTAAAAATTCAAAAATGGCTTGCGCTGCACGCTCCGAAGCGCCAATGTTTCCAAGCTTTTGGCGCAATTCGGCGTAGCCGGTTTTGATTTCTTGGGCTTTTTCAG
>CAZQTF010000012.1:0-24344 GCA_964596135.1 uncultured Saprospiraceae bacterium
TGGCAATCGCCTTGTCAATAAACTGATGCCCATCTGTCTGATAACCTCTCAAAGCTGCGAACAGGCTTCCCTGCTCTGCGCGGCGCGAATCGAGGGTGAGCTTGTTCACCGTTGGATTTCGTTCGCCTTTTATCTCCAGCACTGACACGTTGGTCAGTATATCCTGCAAGTTTTTCATGGTCTTTCGACTCGTCCGTTAACCACCGATTAGTTTGGTATTTGCTTTTTTTATCAATTCAATGGTGTGTTTCAAGGAGGCGCCATCATCCCAATTCTGATGCCCCGGAATCACAAATTTTACATTCGGAAATTTTCGCATCACATTTTCCATCGAACTTTCCCATGCAGGAATATTCGCATCCGCTACATTTCCTAAATTTGTTGCTTCTGTGCTTTTTACGAAACATCCACCAAAAAGTACCTGTTGCTCCGGGAAATACACCACAATATTATCATTGGTATGTCCTTCGCCTGGGAAGTAAGTTTGCACTTTTAATCCTTTAAAAGTAAATGTCGTATCATTCGCCAAAATTCCATCAGGCTGGGCAAACCCTTGCACCGCCGATTTTTCGGCAGTCAACGCCGTACTAATCACTTTCACGCCTTTCTTTTGCAAAAAACCAGTACCAGAAGCGCGATCTCCATGTGAATGCGTGACAATACATACTTTAACTTTCTCTTTCAAATTTTTCCGTACCCATTTGTACAACTGCCTGGTTGCATCCTCTCCCCAGCCCGTATCAACCAACAAGACTCCTTGCGAAGTTTTTGCGATTAAGCCATTCGATGGGAATGGGCTTCCTCCAAGCATTTGGTAAGAAATATGTACATAGAAATCCTTCATTAAGGATTTTACTTGTATATCAATTTGGGGGGATTGCGCCAATGCTTGTGTCACAAAAAATAAACAAATAAAAATTGTTATGATTTTTTTATTCATTTGGCATCAATTTCATTAAAAGTTATTGCAAAAATATTTTAATCGTTTGCCCACCTGCGCGTGTACCTGGCAGCAACGACTGGCGCGCTACTTTGCCATAACCTTCCACTTGCACCCGCAGTCCTTTGTTTTCCAGGACATATAGCGCATCCCGCAAGCCCAGCCCAATCACGCTTGGCACGACATTATTCGGCGAAATCGTTCGATTCAACACTATCAGACTATCCGACTCCGCCCGTAGTGTGACAATTTCCGAGGAAGGATCGCCATAGTAGGGCATTTCCAGATAATCCAGCACCGTCAACATATCCTCGCGGGTACCGGAATCATAGGTTGGCAACTGGTGACCAGCCAGTTTTGGCTTTGCGGTTTTATTAATTGGTTCATGCAATTCCATTTTCGTAGCGTAGATATAATCTGCAATTTCCCGGAAAACAGGCCCCGCCACGTCGCTGCCATAATAGCCGCCACGACGCGGCTTATTGATCACGACGATAATCGAATACATGGGTGCTTCCGATGGCATATACCCTACGAATGAAGCCTGGTAACCTCTAATATAGGTTCTGCCCCTCTCGGTACGACGATAACCCACCTGGGCAGTGCCGGTTTTGCCCGCAAAGTTGTAATCGTCCGTTTTCAATTTATAAGCCGTACCTCTCGTCACGACCGAATCCAACAGTTCGTGCACTTGTTCCAGCGTTCTGGAGGAGGCAATCTTACGTTTCAAAATCGTCGGCTGGAAAGTTTTAACCGTTTCGCCAAAGCGCTGAATTTCCGAGACCAGATAAGGCTTTACGAGTTCACCATTGTTGGCGACCGCGTTATAAAAAGTCAGCATTTGTAGCGGTGTCAATTGTAATTCATAACCAATTGCCATCCAGGGTAGTGTGGTGCCACTCCATTGGTGGTCGGCGCTGTAAGCTTCCTTGATATAAGGCTTTGCCTCGCCATCAATTTCAATACCGGTTGGCAGGTGCAGGTTGAAATCTTTCAGTCGCTCAATGTAGCGTGCTGCTCCCTGATTCCGGTTGCGGCGCTCTTTTTTGCCGTAGTATTTGTCCACCAATTTGGCAATACCGACATTCGATGATATTTCAAAAGCATGGCGAATGCTGGTGGAGTCAATTTTGGCACTGTAAGGCGAAGCATCCACGAGCGTTTGATCGAAAAATTCCGTTGAACCGCGCTCCAACTGGATTGTGTCGTCCAGCGAAATGTAGCCGTCTTCCAGCAATGCCATCATGGAAGCGGTCTTAAACGTTGAACCCGGTTCTACTGCTGCCCCAATGGCGTAGTTATAAGTCTCCCACCAGCCCTGGTCGGTTCTGCCCAGATTGGAGATAGCCCGTATCGCGCCAGATTTCACTTCCATCACGATGGCAGTGCCCCACTCGGCGTCGTGGTAATTCATAGCTCGCAACAAGGCTTCCTGGGCCGCATCCTGCAGGTTAATGTCGATGGTCGTTACTACATCATCGCCGCTTTTAGGCTCTACCAACGACAAATCATCTACCGGAATCCAGATGTCATTCGCCCGATCTACCTGAATCATCATCTGTTTGCCGGCCTGTCCGCCCAATTGCTGGTCGAATGCGCCTTCGATACCCACTGGCTTGGCATCTTCCCGATTGGTATATCCGATTGTGCGCTGCGCCAGCAAACCAAATGGACGCCTGCGTTCGCTGCGCTTTTCAGCAATAAAACCGCCCCGGTTGCGCCCCAGATTGAACAATGGAAACTTTTCAATGAACTGACGTTCGGCATAAGACACCTTGCGCTTGATCAACACGTAGCGATTGCCTGTTTTGCGCTGTTCTTCGATAAATGTTTTCCAGCCTCCGGGCGTGTAGCTGTTATCCACATAAGTCGCAATGCACTGCGCCAGCGAATCTATATGATCCTGAAAATCTTTTTCCGACATCCCGGTGGAATTGGGGTCCATATAAATATCAAAGTACGGAATGGACGTTGCCAGCAAACTACCGTCGCTTGCCAGGATATTTCCGCGTTCCGCCTCTACCGGTCGCGTTGCGATGTAAAGGTCTTCTCCTTTCTTGCGCCATCTTTCTCCTTCGGCATAGCCGATAAATACCGTTTGGTAAATCAATACGATCGCCGCCGGGACAACGATCCCAAAAAGCAGAATATAGATCCGATACAGTATTTCGTTTTTGATCTCCATCGTATTGATTGATTGCGTATTGCGATTGCTGATGATTTTGTTTTTAAAACCTGCCAAAAAATCCTAATAATCAACAACTTACAATTTATTCTGAAACAACGATTTTCTTTGGCGTGGAAGTCAACGGACGCAGACCCAGCGGTTTCACTTTTTCGATCATCTCCGAACGCTTGCTGTTGAACATAATTTCCGACTCCAGCGACATGTAATACCAGCGCAGTTCCTTGATCTCTCTTTGCAACACTTGAATCCGACGCACATTGCGCTCGGCGTAATGCGCATTTGCAATGTACACCACTGCCAAAAAACCAAGAAACAACACAAACGGCAGATTCTTGAGAATCAGGTCGGAACTCCAGAAGTTCAGATCCAGTATTTGCCCAATGCCGCTGCGTTTTTTTGCCATTTTAGTTCTGCTTAAAGGTGTCTCAATTTACAAACCTGTATTGACAATTCAGTCCAAAATTTCCGGTTTAAATGATCTCCCCTACTCTCAACTTTGCGCTTCGCGACCTCGGATTCTCGCGTATTTCTTCTTCCGATGGCTCGATGGCGTTTTTGGTAATAATTTTGAAAGGCCGCTCGATATTGCCATAAAAATCTTTTTTCACCTCTCCCTCTGCATTGCCGGTTTTCAAAAAGTTTTTTACGATCCGATCTTCTATCGAATGATAAGTGATGACCACTAACCTTCCCCCAGGCTTTAATACCTCGAGCACTTGCCCCATAAATTCGCGCAAAGCCCCCATCTCATCGTTAACTTCAATACGAAGCGCCTGAAAAACCTGCGATAGGTAGCGTAAGCGCTGCCCGCGAACCAATGGCTCGATAATCGCCAGCAAATCTGCAATTGTACGGATTTCGCGTACATGGCGCTGTGCAACGATTTGCTGCGCCAGGGTACGGGCATTGCGCACCTCGCCGTAATCGCTGAAAACGCGCTGCAATTCCTCGGCGGCATAGGTATTTACAACAGTTGCCGCCGTAAGCGCTGCTTCCCGGTTCATCCGCATATCCAGTTCCGCGTCGAAGCGATAGGAAAATCCGCGACTCGCTTCGTCCAACTGGTGCGACGACACACCCAGATCCGCCAGAATGCCATCTACGGACATGACGCCGTGCAGCTTCAAAAAGCGCTTCAGATACCGGAAATTGTTGTGAATAAACACGAATCGCTTATCATCCGGCACATTCCGCAAGGCATCTTCATCCTGATCAAAACCATACAGGCGACCTTTATCGCCCAGTTCTTTTAATATCAATCGGGAGTGCCCCCCGCCGCCAAAAGTAGCATCCACATACATGCCATCCTTTTGAATTGCCAGCATCTCAACGCTCTCTTTTGCCAGTACGGGCAGGTGATACACCATCACAATTCCGTTTTTGTTTTACCCAGCACTTCTTCTGCCAAATCTGAGAAATCATCGGGCTCCTCATCGAGGAGCAAATCATACTGATCTTTCGCCCACACTTCGATCCGGTCATTATATGCTGATAAAATCACGTCTTTATCAATCCCCGCATATTCCAGTAAGCGCTTGGTAATCAACAATCTGTCGGCACTATCCAATTCTAATTTCTGCGCGCCGCGATAAAAATAACGCACAAAGTCACGGTTCTTTTTATTGTACAGGTTCAACTGGTTGATCTCCGTGGTAATGCGCTCCCACACTGGCTCAGGATACAACATCAGGCATTTCTCAAAGCCGCGGTTAACCACAAAAGACTTCGCCCCCTCGCCCATCTGACCAATCAGATCACTGGGCATGCGGAAGCGACCCTTGGGGTCAATTTTGCATTCGTATTCGCCTAACAATTGTTGCATTATCACTTCTTAATAAGTAAAGTGATTCAAAATTAAAAGGTTTTGACACAAATTACCACTTTTTACCACTAATTTTTGCAAAAATTTTTTCCACATTGCTTTGCAACAATATGAATGCATGTTTTTTCACCAAAAAGGTGATATTATTCCCAAAATATATTCACATAAAAATCACATTTCTGTTTTTAACAATAAAAATACCCCTACTCAAAAAGTGGGAAAAAGTGTCAAAAGCAATTCAACATGGAGGAAAATAGCGTCAATTGCCTTTCAAATTTAAAATAAATAATTTTATTTTTAAATAAATAAAACTTTTTTCACTTAAATAAAACAAAAGCATGCGCTCTATCAAAGAAACACATATTTGATAGCAGGAATGGCAAACACCTGCTGACACAAAACAGGTCAGACGATGAACATTATCAGAAAAGAAAAGGCAGGATTACTGTAATTCGGCTGCGTAGCTGAAGAAAAAACTGCGCCAGCGCATTTGCAATACGCCCCAGATCGCCTCGCGGACAATACTTTTCGACATTTTGGAGCTCCCCTCGAGGCGGTCGGCAAAAGTGATCGGAATTTCTACGATGTGGAAGCCCAGCAGCCGGGCGGCGTATTTCATTTCAATCTGAAAAGCATAACCAACAAAGCGTATTTTGTCGAGATCAATGGTTTCGAGCACCCGCCGACGATAGCAGACGAAGCCCGCCGTGGGGTCTTTCACCGGCATCCAGGTGATGAGGCGCACATAAAGCGAAGCACCGAAGGAGAGCAGAATGCGATCGAAGGGCCAGTTCTCCAATTTGCCCCCCTTCACGTAGCGAGAGCCCACTACGACATCGGCATTTTTCTGCTGACAGGCGTCATGCAGACGAACTAAATCGTGCGGATTGTGTGAAAAATCGGCGTCCATTTCAAAAAAATATTCGTAAGAACGCTGCAAGCCCCATTTAAACCCGGTGATATAGGCAGTGCCCAAGCCAAGTTTGCCCTGCCTTTCGAGGAGAAAAAGCGAATCAGGGTGTTCTCGCTGCAATTCTTTGACAATTGCGGCGGTACCGTCAGGAGAGCCATCATCCACGATCAGAATGTGGAAGGGCTTCGACAAAGAAAACACCGTTTTGATCATTCGGGCGATGTTTTCCCGTTCGTTGTAAGTGGGAATAATTACTAATTTGTCTACCAAAACTGTAGTATTGGAATTTGTTTAGCAAATGAAGCCGCAAATATATCACCTTTCAACGAAATAAATCGGTGTTTGTATATTGCAAGTGGTAAAGATCTGCTTTTTAGAAAAGTAATGCGGGCGGAAGTCGTTGTTTTGCCAATGGCAGGCATGGTTTGATAAGCATCATCCGGAAATGCTGCAAATCCTTGATTCCAGCTTTTATAAAATATTGTTTGGATATTGGTTTATACCAACTCCGAATCGTCCCATTTGTTGCGTTTCAAAGGCTCCTTTTGAAATTCTTTCAACTCCAGTTCATCTTTAGGCGGCGCAACTGTATCGTTTTGAGGGCGGCGACGCATCCGCTTGATTTCTTCTTCAATGGCTTGTTCTTCCCAATCATCATTGTAAACAGCAACACCTGGAATGCCAAATACGCTGAAATAATGGATTGCCAAGCCAATGCCCCACCCCAGCATTGGAAAATAAAACCACCAGTCGCCAAAAGAAGTCGCTGCATTCAGCAAAAAGAAAAACAGCCCCACCGCGATGTAACTCGCTAAATGCTGATAAAATTCTTTCTTTTTTTTCACTCTTTTCTGAGCCTTTTCAAATTCGACGTTGCGCATGCCAGTTTATTCCATTATTTCAATTGTTGTGAATTTTTGTGTTTAAAACAACCACTACTTTAGAATGCAAGATACAAAAATAATTGCGAAATCTTCATTCTCCGGTCACACAAGATCACGCTCGCGCCAGCTTTTGCGCTTTTCCCGAAGGTCTATCGGTGGTTCCGGCACAATGGTTTCTTCATTTTCATAAGACCGATCGCACTGCGTCCAGGCGTCATTTTCGGTGAGGCTGCGCCAGCCAAACACGCTCAAATAATGGGCTACAACGCCGACGCCCCACCAAAAGGCAAACGACGGCATCCCACCAAAATGCCCTTGAGAAAAAAATCGGGCGAAAAACACGAACCCGACTACCGTCAGATAGACCCGCAGGTGTCTGTAAAATTTTTCTTTTTTGATGGCTTCGGAATTTTCCTCGCCGTGGTACTGATGATGGCACATGCTTTATTTCTTTTTCTTCAAATATGCCCTGAATCCTATGAGCAATCAAGTCTTTTAGACCAGAATGTCACTTTTCCGGATTGAGATGAAAAGACAGAGGGTTGAATTGCAGCGCGCACCTTAGCGCTCTTCGATGAAGCGCCTGCCAAGACTGCCCGTTAGCGCTCCCAAGCCCCCAAAAATACCGCCGATAATCGCAGTGACCAATACCAGCAGAAAGCCGTTCAAACCGCCCAGAAGCTTGCCGATTCTGTCAGCAAGGATGCCATCGTTTAATGCATTCAGATAGCCAGCATAACCACCCCAAAGCAAAGCCGCAGCAACAAAACCTGCCCAGAAACTGGCGCCGACTCTCAGATCAAAAATAAAGCTCAGCAAGCCGGCAATGACCGCAATCATCCACCAGGGCAAAAACAATTGAGCAATAAATCCCGCGATAATGGTGAAAATGCCAAAAATAATGACGCGCATATTAAAAAAGTTAATTGTTTAGGAATAATACTAAAACGAGGACAACAATGCCTGAAATCGCTCAAAATAAAGCCCAACATGGTAACCATCCATCATCGAATGGTTCACTTCTACCGACAGGGGCAGATAGAACCTGCCATCGCGCTCCGCGTATTTCCCAAAGGTGATCTTGGGAATGGTATCCAAAATACCAAACCGGCGGGCATGCTGCACACTGGTGAAATTCACCCACGGAATCGTGGAATAATGGATCAGGTTGTCTTCGCTATTTTTGGGATCCAAGCCTCTGGTTTGCTTTTGGAGAGCGATCTGCTGCAATCCTTTTTCATAAAAAATGTCCAGATCATCCATAAATTCAAAGTAACAGAAGCCAAAAGTATTGTCGTCATACAAAATAGTAGAACCGCAATGAATGACGTGGTAACAGATAACTTCGTCTTCCGGGCGACGGCGGTATCGAAATTCTTCTATTTCATTGGCAACCTTAATCGAACAAAACAGATTCGTCAGAAAAAATGATCGTTGGCGATCTTTTGAAAAATGCCACAAATCGGTCACATCTATGCTTGCGGTCAGGTTGAAAAACGGATTGTCATAATCCTTAAAAAAATGGTATTGCGCTTGCCGATTCCACTTTTCCAGAGCCACTGTTCGATATGCTGTCACTTTTTGCTGATTTTCAGATCAAACAATATTGGTTGGCGCCGGTCGTCTCTGTTTTTCATAAAAAATAATTCATTATATTCACCGGCTGCCCATTGCTGCACCATATTATCGTAAAACCGGCTACCCGGATTGCCCGACTGCCCACCGGGATACACCCCCCAGGCTTTTACTTCATTGCCCAGTTCTACGATCATACGCCAGGATGGACCATGGCCGCGCTTCACGGCGTTGGGCGCATCGCCATAGCCGCCGTTGTGAAGCACCGGCGAGCTAAATGCATCAATACGAGCCAGATGCCCGATGCTCGTGGATTTATAAGCTGACCATGTTATATCGTCGGGCTGCTCTTCCAGCATGGTTTGGCAAGCATCTTTAAAAGCCTGAGTCACAATCTCTTTGGCGGTTTCCGTTTCCTTCGTACTTTGATGATCAAAAATCCGATGAACGGGATCGGTAGTCAAAATTTCGATAAACCGCCAGTTTTCGGGGAAAAGCACATCAATAGAATTTTTTTCATATATGCCGTATATTTCATCAAAGGTTTGCTCGTAGGCTTCCCGAAACCAATATTCAAACACGACTGGCGCCTGTGCTTCCCCTTCGAAGCGAAAATCCCATTGCTTGATTTTTCCCAGCCATTCCTTTTCCTCCGTGCTCAACTTCGTTTCATCCAATACCGCGAGCAGGGCGGGCGTTCCTTCTTCCGCTTTGATGCTGTAATTATCGTTTTGCAACGCCATCATATCTCCGATGGTGATGTCGGTCATTTGTGTCAGGCGGCGATTGATATACCGACCGCGATAGTCGTCGAAACTGCCGTTGTAATAATAAGGATAGGTTTCATCTGTAGAACGTTGATTGGCAGAAGCGATAA
Organism: uncultured Saprospiraceae bacterium; assembly: GCA_964596135.1. Taxonomy (GTDB): domain Bacteria; phylum Bacteroidota; class Bacteroidia; order Chitinophagales; family Saprospiraceae; genus JADJNW01. The sequence goes on from CAZQTF010000012.1 coordinate 9,200, forward strand.
AGCCCTGCTCAGGATTGCGCGCCTGGGGCACCTGCGATTTGGGAATAAAACCATACCATTTGTTGCGCGAAAAGCTACCATCCTGCACAAAACGTCCTTGTCCTTTCATTTTTATCGGAAACAATCCATTGACTTTCAAGGCGATATCACCGTCCTTGCTGGCAAAAACAAAGTTCTGCGCAGGGCTGTCGTAGCCAGTCAGCGCTTCAGAGTAATCGTCATAATTTTTTCCTTTCATCAGCCGGAGGAAAGTACCCAGATCGTAAAACTTTCGCTCTTCCGGCTTATCGTGCGCAACCCAGCGCATCGCCATATCCTGGTAAGGCGAACCATCCGATTCATATACCACAGGACCCCACTTGGTGTATTTTACCGTGTCAATCAATGCTTCCGCCCGGCCACGCACCTTAATTTTTTCTACAACCGGCATGACCTGATGCAATTGATCGTCCAGCAAGTACCGGGTTTTTCGATCATCCATCCAGGTTATTTTATACCAATCCAAAACATCATGCCCAACGTTGGTCACGCCCCAGGCGATATTTTCATTAAAACCAATTACAATTCCGGGCAAACCCGGCAGAGACACGCCATAAGCATTGATTTCCGGTGTGTGAATCTGAATTTCGTACCAGATCGAAGGCAAGGTCAGGTTCAAATGTGGGTCGTTGCATAGAATGGGGTTGCCCGATGCTGTCTTTTTACCGCTAACCGCCCAATTATTGCTACCGTTGGAACGATCGGGTTTGGGTGTACTCTCGTGGCGAATTACTTCGCTCAACATTGCCGGCGCATGGGCGGTATCTTTTGAGAAATTGATCGGCTCAAAATTCCAGGTGGTACCTTCCGGAATAATGGGCGATTGCTTGGGATTCATTTCCGGGTACAAAAAGTTGAACAGTTCATCCCCCAAAATAGTACGGGCATTGGTCGTCTCCAGATCATCTTCGCCAATACACAGCGTTTGCGCCATATTCTTGAAAAACAAAGCGCTCTTGAACGGAGACCAAAACTCCGGTTTATAATTCAATAGCTTGAATTCCAGCGGATAATCCTTCGGCTTGAGGGTAGCGATATACGCATTAATGCCATCTGAATAAGCTTTGATAATCGCCATTTCTTCCGGCAGGCGTTCCCAGGCAACCAAAGAATTTTGTGCAGCATATACCAATCCTCTGCGCCGTTGCAGCCGGTCGGCTTCCAAAGTACGCTCTCCCAGCACTTCCGACAGGCGACCACTCACCTGCCGCACCGACATATCCATTTCCCAAAGTCGGTGCATCGCTGTCACGTACCCCTGCACAAAAGCAGCATCCGTGACATTCTCCGCAAATATATGCGGCACCAGGCGCTCATCGAAAAACACCTGCACTTCACTCGTCACTCCGGCAATCTGCAACTGCCGGGCATTGGGCAAATCCAAAGGCTTGGCATTCTGCCAGAATCCGCCCGAAGGATTAAAAAAACGCCCTATTGCCGGAAGGGGAGACCCAAAAGGATGGTGCCAGTCGAAAAGTAGAATCAGGACAATCGTTACAGTCAGTACGCTGAGGAACTTTATTAGTTGCATATTGTTAGGGTTGGGAAATTAATTCACTTAAAATTATGAAAAGTTTTGAATTGTTATTCCTGTTCTTAATTGTTGTTGCCTGCGAACGCCTGCCGGAAAACACCGACAGAAAACCAGACCCTCTTTTCAGCACTACCGCCCCGTCACGACTATATTTCAAAAACATGCGCAGCTTTTACTACCGCCAAAGTACCAAACCGGAAACAAAAATTGACCTGTATACCCTAAAAAAAATTCCTGAAAAGGCAGATCGCCCTTTGCTAATACCCATCATCGCCGATAATTGGCTACAGGACGAAGCGTATCTGTTGCTAGAACCCAACGATCATCCCGCCTGGCGTGCGGATACCCTAAACATCAAATGGGAAGACCCCAAAACCGGCGCCTCTGGTGCTATCGCCATGGCAAATCCCAATATTCTGATGCAATTGGACATAGCAGGTTTCCTGGAAATGCACCTCAATTCAGGTCACAGAATCAGCTTTTTATCCCAAAACAACGACTGGCAACCGCTCTTCACCCAAAGAGAAGACATCAGTAACTTCTTGACAACGACAAAAGATTATGTGCGGCTCACAGAACAGGAATTAAAAAAACAAAGAAAGTAGCATGTCACAAAATTTATGATTTTTATCCAACACTGCGTCCTTTGAAACGCTATCATTGTGATGCCTAATAAGTAGTTTTTGTGTTTATTTGTCCAAGTAAAACCCTTGCCCAACCAATTTCGCAAGGGTTTTCTTTTCTTACACCGTTCTCCCTTAAAAAGCAAAAGCCCTGAGCGAGTTCGTCACTCAGGGCTTTATTGCTTTTAGCAATAGTACGAAGACTATATGCCGGAATCAGTTAGTTATTGTTGTTGATCACATTCTTTTGACCGGAAGGAACACCGGTAGGCTGATTTTTAGCCAATACCTCCCCTTTGATCGTCAATCTGATCGTTTCCGGGTAGGCGTTGGTCGTCAGCGTCACCGTTTTCGTAAATTTCCCCACACGATTAGTGTCGTATTTTACTTTGATTTCGCTGGTTTCTCCCGGCAAAACAGGGGCAGTAGAGTAAGATGGCACAGTGCAACCGCAGCTACCCTGAGCGTTTTTGATAATGAGCGGCTCTGTACCATTATTCTTGAATTTGAAAACACGAACGCCATCCGCATTTTGCTCGATCGTACCGTAGTCAATCGTTTCAGTTTCAAAAGCCATTACAGCGCCTGACTTAGCCTGAGCCTTGGCGGTGGGGGTAGTGTTCTGAGCTGCGACGATCGCAACAGCGAAAAACAGCAATGTCAAAATAGAAGCGATTTGTTTCATTACGAATTATATTTTTGTTATCAGTAAAATATCTGCTACAAAAATAGGCGAATTGACTTCAAAAAAAAAATCGGTTCGGGTGCAAAATGGTTAATAATACGTTAATGACCCGAAGCCCTTCCCTATGGCTTTCCGAACAAATGTTCGTAATTATTGTACAGTAAAATATCGAAAGGCTGCAATATTTTCATTATTTTTGCACCCGGAAGATTTGATCTTGCTTTAAAATTAAATTTTGCCCTGAGCTATTCCAAATGAGCCCTACCAAATTAAAGTCAATTACAATTCAAAAAAAATGGTAAAAAATTCCGAAGTAACGACACCCAATCCAATAAAAATTGCAAAAGGCATCACGCTAAGCAAAGAAGAAATCTTACAAGACTTTGAGTTGTGTTGTGTTAGCCGGGAAGTAAGCCTGATTGGGCGCCGGGAGGTGCTCACGGGCAAAGCCAAGTTCGGTATCTTCGGCGATGGCAAGGAAGTGCCGCAGGTAGCGATGGCAAAAGCCTTTAAGAAAGGGGATTTTCGGGCAGGTTATTACCGCGACCAAACGTTTGCTTTCGCGGTAGGCATCTCGACAGTTGAAGATTTTTTTGCGCAACTATACGCCGATTCCGACAACGACCCCCACTCTGGCGGTCGCCAGATGAACAGCCACTTTGCCACGCCTTTTTTTGACAAAAACGGCGATTGGCTCCCGCTGAAGGACAGGCACAACAACTCCTCCGGCATCTCTCCGACCGCCGGTCAGATGGCAAGAGCGCTTGGGCTGGCACTGGCTTCCAAAAAATACCGCGAAAGCAAGGAAATTCCCAAAGACAATCTTTTTTCCAACAACGGCAATGAAGTTTGCTTTTGCACCATCGGCGATGCCAGCACTTCTGAGGGCGCCTTCTGGGAAACCGTCAATGCAGCGGGCGTATTGCAAGTGCCTCTGGCAATTTCGGTATGGGATGACGGATATGGGATTTCGGTACCTATTGAGTATCAAACCACTAAAAGCAGCATTTCCGAAGCGCTGAGCGGTTTCCAAATCAACGAAAAAGGCGAAGGCATCCACATTTACACCGAAAAAGCGTGGAACTATCCGGCGCTGGTGAAATTGTACGTCGAGTCAATCGAAAAAATGCGGAAGACGCACATTCCGGCGTTGTTCCACATTCAGGAAGTGACCCAGCCACAGGGGCACTCTACCTCTGGCTCGCACGAGCGCTACAAATCGAAGGAGCGACTGGACTGGGAACGCGAGCACGATTGCATCCTAATGATGGAGCGCTGGATGGTTGAGGAGGGCATTGCTACGGAAGAAGAGTGCAAGGCTATACGGGAAAAAGCGAAAAAGCACGCCAGAGAAAGCCGCGACCGTGCCTGGAAAGCATACAGCCATCCCACCCAGATGAAGTTGCGCGAACTAAAAGCCATTTACAATCAATTAGCAAGTGATTTTCCGGCTATAACCGAATTTCAAAAAGCACTTGAAAACCTTGTCAGTCCGCTGCTCAACGAAATTTTACAAAATGCCCGCCGGGCATACCACGCTTCGCTGGGTATTCAAACCGATGCAAGGATGGCCCTGGAAGTATGGCTCAAAGAGGTGATGTCGCTGGGAAATCAGCGTTATCACACTCATTTGTACAGTACCTCCCAATACGCGGCCCTGCGCGTTCCGGTCATCCCGCCCGTGTACTCCGATGATGCTCCGCTAAAAAATGGCTTCGAAATTATGAATGCTTTCTTTGACCAGGCGATGAGCAAATTTCCGAACCTGTTTGCTTTTGGAGAAGACGTCGGCCAGATCGGCGACGTCAATCAGGGTTTTGCCGGGCTTCAGAACAAATATGGTGAAGCGCGTATTTTTGATACTGGCATCCGCGAATGGACGATCATTGGGCAGGCCATCGGAATGGCAATGCGTGGACTACGCCCCATCGCCGAAATTCAATACCTAGATTATCTGGTGTACGGTTTGTCTCCGCTCACAGATGATCTTGCCACGCTGCGGTATCGCAGCAACGGCATTCAGCAAGCGCCAGCAATCATTCGCACGCGCGGGCACCGCCTGGAGGGCATCTGGCATGCCGGATCGCAGATGGGTATGCTCATCCACTCATTGCGAGGCATATATTTGCTTGTGCCCAGAAACATGACCCAGGCAGCCGGATTTTACAATACAATGTTGCAAAGCGACGACCCAGCTTTAATCGTTGAATGCCTGAATGGCTACCGCCTCAAAGAGCGCCTGCCCGATAATATCGGCGAGTACACCGTACCGCTCGGTGTGCCGGAAATTCTGGAGGCAGGAACAGATGTGACGCTGGTGACATACGGCTCTTGCGTGCGCGTGGCGCAGGAAGGCGTTCAATTGCTGAAACAGCAAGGAATTTCAGTAGAACTAATTGACGTACAGTCACTTTTGCCATTCGATCTGGAGCACCGCATCGTAGAGTCGCTCAAAAAGACCAATCGCATCGTTTTTATGGATGAAGATGTCCCCGGTGGCGCTACGGCCTATATGATGCAGGAAGTATTGGAAAAACAAGGTGGGTATCGCTATCTCGATTCTGCTCCGGTTACCCTTACCGCTCACGCCCACCGTCCGCCTTATGGCTCGGACGGTGATTACTTCAGCAAACCCAATCCGGAAGACGTATTCGAAACGATTTATCGCTTGGTGTACGAGGCAGAACCAATCCGATTCAGGGGAGCCTTGTAAGGCATTCTATTTCAAAAACTTATAAAAATAAAAGCTTTGGGCAGGCAACGTTCCCCAAGGCTTTTGTTATAAAAAAAAAGCTGATTTATCGCAAAATATTCTCTGTAGAAAGAAATTATCCTAATAAAATTTTTTGCAAAGCCGCATTGAGTGCCACAAAATCGTTATAGATTTGACCCTGAAAATATCCAAAAAGCGACTTTTAGCAATCGTCCGATTGTTGTTTGGTTTTTTAGCATTATTATTAACCAAAACCCTCTAAGCATGAAGTATTTGTTTACAAAATCCAGTGTTCTGCTGGTAGCCATGCAGCTATTTTCTGCTGCGGTTATGGCGCAATTCACAGTAACCGGTACCGTCAAAGACGCCAGCGCACAGCCGCTGATCGGGGTATCTATTGTGGTCAAAGGTACATCGCAGGGTACTGTCAGCGATTTTGACGGCAATTTTTCGCTGGACATCCAGGGAGAAAGTGCAATATTAATGTTTTCTTACACTGGTTTTAAGACGACCGAATTGAGTGTCTCTACCAGCAATAACACCGTCAATCTGACGATGGAAGAAGACATTGCCCGCCTGGAAGAAGTGGTAGTTACAGGTCTGGCTTCCGGAGTTAAGCGCTCCAATTTGGGTAACGCTGTGACGGCAATCAATGCCGACGAACTGAATGGCACTACCAATGCACAAACGCTGGATTATGCCCTTTATGGCAAGATTCCGGGTGTGCAGATGACCGCCAACGGCGGTGCTCCCGGTGGTGGTGTCAACCTTCAGTTGCGCGGTATTTCTACACTGGGCAATGGTACTTCACAACCTTTATATATTATTGATGGCGTATATGTGAGCAACGTCTCTGTGCGCAACGGTCGTTCGGAAGTGAGCCAGGCAGGCGCGGGTTCCAGCACGCAGAACCAAGATGACGCCGCTAACCGTATTGCCGACCTCAACCCGGATGATATCGAGCGCATCGAGGTTTTGAAAGGTCCTTCTGCTGCTGCTATCTATGGTACCCGAGCCAACTCGGGTGTTATCATCATCACAACCAAGCGGGGTAGCACCGGCAAAACCCAGATAAGCCTGAGCCAGGATCTGGGGGTTGCGCAAGCACAAAACCTGCAGGGATTTGATAGCTGGAATGAAGAAAAAATCCGCGCTTTCTATGGCGCAAGCAGTGTGGATGCTGAATTGGCAGCTTATCGCCAAGCCGTATCTGAGAATCGGATTACCGACTGGGAGGAATATTTCTATGGTGAAGATGGTTTACTTTCCAACACGGCGCTGAGCGTTAGCGGCGGCAACGAAAAGACGCAGTTCTTCATTTCTGCCGGCGCCCAATCGGAAAATGGTATCATCAAGCGCACCGGTTTTGATCGTTATTCGGTGCGCGCCAATATTGATCACCGTATTACGAATGGTATCAAACTATCTTTCAGCAACAACTACGTGCGTAGCCAAACCGATCGCGGTTTTACCGGCAACCAGAACAATACCGGCGGTAGTATTGGTTATGCGCTCGCTTATATACCTTCTTACGCCAACCTGTTTCCGGATGAAAATGGCAACTATCCCGACAATCCTTATTTCAACGATAACCCAATAGCCATCCGTGACCTGGGTACCAACCGCGAAAATGTTGATCGTTTCATTTCGGCGTTGAATCTGGATATTGACATTTTGCAAACCACATCTTCTTATCTAAAATTCAGATTGAACGGAGGTGTGGATTATCTAAGTGCCAACACGCTGGTACATTTCCCGGAAATTCTGCAACATCAGCGTGCAAGTAACAACCCAGGCGATGTAACCTGGGGACGCTATGACAATATCAACTCCAACATACAGGGTTTCCTGATTTTTAATACGAACCTGGGTTCGATCAACTCCAATACTACACTTGGCGCGGTGCGCCTCGATCAAAGAACCGATGGATTGCTCAATCGTGGGCAGGGTTTGATCGGCGGTCAGAAAAACTTAGAATGGGCAACTGTTCCGACGGTACTTGACCAAACCAACCAGAATACCACCGATATTGGTTTTGTTGGACAACAGGATTTCAACTGGGAAGACAAAATCACGGCTTCTGTAGGTGTTCGTTTCGACAAATCTACCCTCAACCGCAAGCAAGATGAATATTATGCTTTCCCAAAGGCTTCTTTGGCAATTAACCTGAGTAACTTCGATTTCTGGAGCTTTAAAAACATTGTCAATTCCTTCAAATTGCGCGGTGCCTATGGTGAAACAGGTGGTCTGCCCAACTTCGGCGTAACTTTCGAAGTACTGCAATCGCAGCTTATCGGTGGTAAGCTTGGCACGCAGGTTTCTCCACGCGGTGTGGATCCTGATCTAAAACCGGAAACCGCAGCAGAATTGGAATTGGGGCTGGATGCGTCCTTGCTGAATGATCGCATTACACTGGAAGCGACTTATTACAACAAACAAGTACGTGACCTGATCCTTGACCTTGTGCCAGCTTCTTCAACGGGTATCACAGCGATTGCTACCAACGCTGCCGACCTGGAAAACCGGGGTATCGAACTAGGCTTAGGGTTGAATCCGATCAGAACCAATAATGTGAACTGGTTTGTCAAGGCATTATACTGGAAAAACGAATCCGAAATTACGAAATTGAGCATTCCTTCACGAAATACAGGGGGCTTTGGTACCGCATTGGGTACTTATCTTCTTGCCGAAGGTTACTCTCCTACTATGATTATCGGTCGTCCGGCAGTATCCACCAATGTTGGCGGCTTCACCTACTATGGCGATCGCCAGCCGGATTACCAAATGTCTTTCCTGAGCCAGTTGACTTTCTTCAAGAACTTCGAATTCAGCTTCCTGCTTCACCGTCAGCAAGGTGGTAAAAACATCAACTTGTCTGCACTGCTGTGGGATGAAGGTGGTACTACCCCGAACTGGTTTGGCGATGATGATGGCGACGAAACGCCTAACGGTGCAGATCGGATCGGTGAGTGGGCAAGTGGCAATACTGGCGTGTACATTGAAGATGCCAGCTACTGGAAACTCCGCGAAATCAGCTTGTACTACACTCTGCCAAAGGGTTTGCTGGGCAACAAGATTGAGCGTGCTAAAATAGGTGTTTCCGGCAATAACTTCCTCTTGGACACAGATTATGGCAGCTATGATCCTGAAGTATCCAACTTTGGTGCACAACCTATCAACGGTAGCGTGGAAGTAACGCCATTCCCAAGTTCAAGAAGAATTTTCTTCCATCTGAAACTGGATTTCTAATTTAAAAACCAAAGAATTATGAAAAATATAATATATAAAATTTCTATCTTTTTCTTTACCCTCGGCTTTCTTGCCCTCACCTCCTGCGAGGTAAGTGAGGTATTTGACCCGAACAACCCTACCCTGGGAAGTGTAACGACGAATGCCAACAAATCTCAATTGCAGGTTTTGGTAACTGGTTTGGAGGCTCGTCATCGCGGATATTTAGCCAACGCCGTACAAATGTTTGGCAGCTTCGGTCGGGAAGTGTGGCCCTACTTTGCTTCTGACCCCCGCTTTGTTAACGACTGGCTGGGTATCAATCGCACTGAGACGTATCCTGATTTCTTTGGCTCCGGAGGCACTTATATTACGCCTTATCAAGCTGTAAAACAGGCAAATGTGCTCATTTCGGCAGCACAAAACAGCTCTTTTATCAGCGATGAGGAAGAAAAAGCATACATCGGTCTTGCCAATACGGTCAAGGGTTTTCAGTTGATTTGGCCCCTCATGCAACAGTGGGACAACGGTATCCGAATTGACGTTGCCGACCCGCTCAATCCGGGTCCTCGTGTCAGCCGTGCAGAAGCATTGGATGCAATTCGCGCCATTCTGGAAACAGGATCAAATGATCTAAAAGCCGCAGGCAGTTCCTTACCCTTCACTTTAACCCCTGGATTTGCAGGTTTTAACACCCCAGAAGGATTGCTGAAAGTGAATCGTGCGATCGCCGCTCGTGTGGCTTTGTATGATGAAGACTGGCAGGGCGCTCTGACAGCGCTGAGCCAATCATTTATGAACTTGAATGCAACGACTGCCGCTGATTTGAACGTTGGTCCACAGCACGTTTACGGTCAGGCTCCGGACGCAAACAACCCACTTTTCTATCCATTTAATCAGCCTACCAGTACCATTTTGATTGCGCATCCGGCTTTGATCGAAGATGCGCTGCCCAACGACCAACGGGTAGTGAACAAATTTGCCCAGCGTACCGTATTGGTTCAAAACAACAGTTTAAGGGATGCTGCCGGTAGTTTGTTGCTGGGCGAATACCAGGATAAGCGCTGGGCAAGCCTGTCTTCGTCTGTACCGTTTATTCGCAATGAAGAGTTGATTCTGATCTATGCTGAAGCGCAATTGCGACTCAACAATACGGACGAAGCAGTGGAAGCCATCAACATCATCCGCAATATCTGGGGCGTAGGTGACTACACCGGCGCTACCACCACCGACGCTTTACTTGATGAAATTTTGTTCCAGCGCCGTTACTCCCTGTGGGCAGAAGGTGGTCATCGCTGGATTGATCTACGCAGAACAAATAAATTGAACAGCACCTACGTGGATTTGCGCGACCGAGGCAACCTGTACACGCAAGTGGCTATCCCAGTGGCAGAAACCGCCTGGGATCAACGATAAAATACTGATATGAACCCATTGAGAGCTTGTTAAAGAATAACAAGCTCTCCTTCAGAAGCGTCATCTGTCATTGCGGGTGGCGCTTTTGATTTTTTCGTGGCAGGAATTTTCTTTTGTAAAAAATGGTTTTGTTTTTTGTTCAAAGTATTTACCTTTGCACTCGCTTTTGAAATTGATAATTATAGATTGTCAATTGGGCGAAGGTAAAGAAGATGGTAAAAGAACCGGGTTCAAAACTCAACTATTGAGGTAATACTTCAACTGGAGGGATGGCAGAGCGGTTGATTGCAGCTGTCTTGAAAACAGCCGTCCGTGATGAGCGGACCGGGGGTTCGAATCCCTCTCCCTCCGCACTGCCTGCCGATACCAATGCTCAAAGCCTGTATCGGCGGGCTTTCGCATTTCTATAATCGCTCCTTTTTTTGATCAGATATTTCCTACTCTTCTTCAAATGGCACAGGATTCACCTTTACACTCATTTGTTTCAGCAATCTGAGGACACCTTTCATTCCTGCCAGATGTGCTGCTCCGACGGCACAAAACGTAGTTTCTTCGCGCGCCATCCAGGCAATGCGCCGCGCCATCCGTTCATTCCGGTCGTAGAGCAACAATCTTCGCAAGCCATGCGCTCCTCGCCTCGATGCCTGGTAAAGTTGATGAATATCACCTTGCTCATACCACTTCGCCATTTTTAGTAAATTTCGCCGATGGCGCGAGACCTGCTGCCCCGTTGCCAGCAATGCACTGATCTGCTGCTCCAAAGGTATCTTTTGCAAAATCTCAAGCTGTTCCTGAAACGTCTCGATGCCCCGCATTTTTTTGTGATGTCCAAGCGCATATTGCCACAAATGCTGATCGAGCGCAAAAGGCATTTCGCTCTCCATTACGCGTTCTTCAATCAGATTGGAAATCAGGATTGGTTGGCTATATCTAAAAAAATCCAGTTCGATCCCCATTGCTTTATGCAATAGCCGCCGAAGTTTTGTGTATTTCCGAAGCGGCATCAGTTGGTCGAGCGACTGCCCCTCAGGCAAAGCAAATGTTTCCAGACTTTCGCCGCCAATCGCATCATCCAGATTAAACTCCGCTGCAAACGCTTCACAAGCACCGATTGCAGCATATATCGGCTCGAGACGCCGAAATGCACGTTGGTCGCGCACATGCATAGAGCCAAACAAGTAGGACTTGCCAGGAAACTGCGCGCCGCTGATTTCCCACAAAAGTGTCTGTTTGAATTTTTTCATATCATAGGATCCCTTTTTAGGGAGCATAAAAAAAGGGAGGAGCCGACTACAGAAAATATTCGTAGCGGCCCCAATATTATCAAACACACGGGTTATTTAAAACCCCGAGTTTATTCGTATTTGTAGGGTAATAACTTAGAATCTTTAACGGTTGAAAGCGTCATCAGTGTTTTAAGACGCTCAATTTCCTCAATTTGAGAAAGTGTCTTGAAGAGAAGTTGTTCGTACGTTGGAATATCTTTGCAAACAATCTTGATCAGAAAATCTGCTTCACCGGTGATGATGTAACACTCTACAATCTCCTCAATTTCTCTGATTTTATCCAGGAAATTATTGAGTGCGTTTTCCTTTTGCCAGGCGAGGGACACCAGCACGAATGTCTTGACATTCAAGCCAATGGATTGAGGGTTTACTTTGGCATGGTAACTCTCTACGACGCCGCTTTGCTCCAGTTTTTTCACCCGTTCGAGCGTCGGTGCAGGTGAAAGACCGATTTTCTTCGACAAATCGAGGTTGGTGATCTTGCTATTCTCTTGCAGAATCTTGAGAATCTTGAGGTCAATCTTGTCTAATTTTTCGGACATCTTCTTGAAATTTCTTTTGAAAAAGAAAACAAATTGGAAAAATAAAATTCAGGCGGAAAGTTAAGAAACCTTTGTTAATTTTTTTTTATTTCAAAGAAACAAAATTTTTTGCAATAATATTTTGACTCATTGGTAAAAAATCAGAAAAAAACGCCGGAAACGGCTCAGAGCCATTTCCGGCGGCAGGTTATCCAAATATCATTACGGGAAAATACCCATGTTGATATAGTCGCTGCTGATCTTCATAATCGCATTCATAAACGCTGCCGTGCGCAGGTCTTCTACTTCCGGATGTTCCATCATAATCTGACGGATTTGCTGGTAGGCATTAATCATCGTCTCTTCCAAGCCGGAACGCACCAGGTCAATTTCTTCGGCGCCGCGTGCCACCTGCAGCTTTTCTTCGGGGCGCAGCGCTTTGCCGGTCATCTCTTCAATGACTCGCACCAAGCTTTCCGAGCGTTGTTGATCAAAACGCTTTTCCATCCGACCGAAACGCATGTGCGAGAGGTTTTTCAGCCATTCGAAGTAAGAAACCGTCACCCCACCGGCATTCAGAAATACATCCGGGATAATGAGTTTACCTGCCTTTAGCAGTTCCTGCTCGGCGAGGAACGTCGTAGGACCGTTGGCAGCTTCGGCGATAATTTTTGCCTTGATATTTTTGGCATTGTCTGAATTAATGACATTTTCCAGCGCTGCAGGTACCAGAATATCGCACTCAAATTCGAGAATTTTCTCGCGGTCTTCTTTGGGTAGAAATTGTGTACCCGGAAAGCCTTCGATGGTCTTATGCTCTTTTCGATACTGCATTAAGGCGTGAATGTCAATACCTTGGGGGTTGTACACTGCACCTTCCACTTCTCCAACGCCAATGATTTTTACGCCACCTTCGTCTTGGGAAATCATGCCGGTATAAGACCCTACATTTCCTAAGCCCTGAATGATCATCGTTTTACCCTCAATGCCCGGCTCCAAGCCGCGTTTTTTCATGTCTTCCTTGAAGTTGCAGGCTTCGCGGATGCCGTAGAACACGCCGCGACCCGTTGCTTCCGTTCGTCCCCGAATACCGTTTTGCGTGACCGGCTTACCGGTTACACAGCCGGCGGCATCAATTTCTTCGCCTTTAAAAGTGCGGTAAGTGTCCATAATCCATGCCATTTCGCGCTCGCCAGTACCATAATCAGGCGCCGGCACGTCAATGGACGGACCAATAAAATTACGGCGAATCAACTCCGTTGTATAACGGCGGGTAATTTTCTCCAATACTTCCGGTGAATATTCCCAGGGATTGATTTTCACGCCCCCTTTTGCGCCACCGAAGGGCACATCCACTATGGCGCATTTATAGCTCATCAAAGCCGCCAACGCCATTACTTCATCCTGATTCACGTGGTTGCTATAGCGAATTCCCCCTTTCGTCGGGGCGCGGTGATGGCTGTGTTGCACACGGTATGCCTCGATTACTTTCACCGTCCCATCAATTTTCACGGGGAAATGCACCTGATACACAGCATTACAGACCTTAATCTGTTCGAGCAACCCCTGATCCAAACCAGTATAATGAGCTGCTTTGTCAAAATAGTTTGAAACGCTCTGAAAAAAACTTAATTTAGGCTGCGTCATGATCTTTAATTTGATTCTCCAATTTGGTTAGCTTTCTGTCTAAATAAATCAAAAAAACAACGATGCCAATGAAAATAGCCACGATCACAGCTACTACTACATACATCTTGCCCATACTGCGCATAAAATCGGCGTCTTGGGCCAGTAGTGGTTGCACAAATAAAAAGGAAAGGAGTAGTAATAAAAGGCAGGATTTTTTCATCGTCCCTTGTTTTTGCAGGGTAAAACTCCCACTATTTTTTGAATTTACCAAGTCTATTAACAGAATAATATTTTGTACAGAAAACATCAAATGGCGAAATCATCCCATTCGGTTTTGCATGAGGATAAATTGACTTTAACCGTGCCATTTCAATCTATTGGATCGCCAAAACGATCCAGCAACTTCGCATGGAGGCGATCTGCACGGTACGATAATTGTGCCATCCATAACCCCAGCAAGGCCCAACCGATCACCGCCGGATAGAAGATGAGCCGCATAGTGTTGTCCAAATCCTGAGAGCCAAACGCCGGATTGCCGCCCGCGCCGGGATGCAGGCTGTCGGTCATACGCGGAATCACATAGATTAAAGGAATCAGCGCCACAAAGGCAAAAATATTATATACTGCCGCTAGCCGGGCTTTCTTTTCCTGATCTTCAAAGGCATTGCGCAGCACGAAATAGGCAAAATAAATGAGCAGTGCGACCGCAGTCATGTTTTGCTTTACATCCCAGCTCCAGTAAGCGCCCCAGGTGTTTTTTGCCCAAATGGCGCCGGTGATCAAGCCAAGGATGCCGTAGAATGTTCCTACACGCGTGAGCGCCAGCGCTTTGCGGTCATAGTCGGGAGCGTAGCCGCGCAGGTAGCGGATGCTGAATACCAGCGCCCCGATAAACAAAATGACCATAGCCAGCCACAGCGCAACGTGGAAGTATGTGTTGCGAATGGTTTCGTACAAAATATTGCGAAACGGGAAGGTAATACCCTCGCGTTGGTGCAGATTTTCCAGCGGAGCGTTTTGCCAAAATTTTTCACCAAGCTTTTGATTTACAGAATCCTGCGTTACAAAAACCGCACTCGGGAAAAGCGAGGTACCGTCCACCGGACTGTCGAGAATGAGCGTCAGTTCCTGCACTTTTTGATCGGTTGGCAATACCGCCGGCAATTGAAAAGTAGCTTCCAGATGGCGATCGCTTTTCACGCGCACCTGGGTAGCCGCGAGCGCGTGGTCGTTGTCTATTTTCAACCAGGCGCGGATGTTGCCTTCGGCTTTACGGTAAAAAGAATTGTACCCCTCTGCCCGCAGCGTAATTTCCTGCCCAGCTTTGGCGCTCTTGGGTTCTACCAGCGAAATCCCTGGCTTGAGCGGAAACAGCATGCCCGCCGTCAATACATACACCAGAATCAAAACCCCCAATGCTTTCCACCAAAGACCATTCATAAATTTGAAATTTGAAATACGAAATTTGAAA
>CAZQTF010000012.1:24444-30991 GCA_964596135.1 uncultured Saprospiraceae bacterium
GAAATTTGAAATACGAAATTTGAAAACTCAATCTCGCCACAAAAACGGATACAATATCAACGCCACTGCCAGCAGCAGCAGGTCAATGCCCACAAGTGTCCATACGTCCTGCAGTATGCCCGTATCGTTGAGCAACCGTAGAGCATTCGCCGAGAGTTTGACGAGCGTCATCAAGATCGGGATGACCAGCGGGAAGCTCAGAATCGCCATCAACGTGGCGCTGTTGTCCGCCTTTGCGGAAATCGCCGAAATAAATGTAAAAGTAATCGAAAATCCGCTACTTGCTAAGAAAATCCCCAGCACAAACTGCCCTACGTCTTTTACCGGATTACCGCCGACCAACCCAAGCCCCATCCAACAAAGAACACTCAACATCAGCAAAAGGAGCATGTTGTAAATGATTTTTGACAATAATATGGCGATCGGGCTTACCAGGCTATAATAGTACAATTGCCGGGTGCTGTTTTCCTGCACAAAGCTTTTTACAATGGCATTCACCGAAGCAAACAGTACGATGATCCAGAACAAGGTATTCCACACCTGCGGCTGAATCTGCACAAACGCCACATACACAATGAATACCGTAGAGAACACATACAGCAGAATACCGCTGATGGCGTAGTTCATCCGCAGTTCGAGCAGCGCTTCTTTGCGCAGGAGTACGATGGTTTCTTTAAAAAGATTCATATTTGCAGCCAAACTTCCGAAGATTTTGGTAACTGAAAAAGTTTTCGGTGACAAAAAATACAATCCCTTATTGGTCAATTGCTTAAATTATCATGATACAATTCCTTACATTTGTATTACCATTTGACCAAAGAATGAAGTGTAGAAGCATGAAGCGATTGTTCAAACTCCTGTTTTTTATGTTGCCGATGGCAGCAAGTTTTGCCAATGACGCCCCGAACTTCCATCAAGTAAAAGCCTTGCCTGGCGATGGTATCATTTCTATACTGCGGCGATACCAATTGGAGCAGTATTCCTGCAATTTTGACCAGTTTTACAAACTAAATAAAATCAATCGCAAGTCGCATCTGATTGTCGGAAAGTCATATTTTTTGCCGATCATGATTTATGAATTTAATGGCAAAACTATTCGCAGCAGCGTTGGCATCGAAGATTACAACACCGCTCTGCGCATTCAGCAATACAACGAGCGCATGCTTGAAGCGACATTGCGCGAAGCGGATTTTCGAAAAGACAAAGTGCTGTGGGTGCCTTTTCACGAGCTGAACTGCCCCCAAGCCGATATGGAAATTCCTTCCCCCGTTGAGCCCGACCCCGAAATTGCCAAAGGCAGCAGCAAGCGAATGTTCCCGATCTTTGGCGAAAAATATGCCTATACGCCTTTGCTGAGCAATAAATTAAAAGGAAAAGTATATTACATCTCCAGCGGGCATGGTGGTCCTGATCCTGGCGCCATTGCCAAACGCGCCGGACGCACCATTTGTGAAGACGAATATGCTTATGATGTAGCGTTGCGTTTGTGTCGGCTGCTGGTATCGCATGGCGCTACGGCGTACATGATTGTGCGCGATCCTGATGATGGCATCCGTGCGGAAGAATTGCTAAAGTGCGACCAGGATGAAGTAGTGTGGGGCGGCGAAGAGCTGCCATTTAACCAAAAAGCAAGACTCTTTCAACGCTCGGATATCATCAACGAATTGTACGACAAAAACCGCCTGGTCGGGGCTACCAACCAGGTCGCAATCATGATTCACGTAGATTCGCGCAGCAAGGGCGAACGGATTGACGCTTTCTTTTGTCACCACGCCAGCAGCGAATCCGGAAAAAAATTAGCCGAAAAACTGCAAAAAACCTTCAAGCAAAAGTACGCCCAATACCAGAAAGATCGCGGCTACTGGGGCGAAGTGGAAGCCCGCGACCTGCACATGCTTCGCGAATGCCAGCCTCCTTCTGTTTTTATAGAATTGGCAAATATTCGTAATTACGCTGATCAACAACGTATTGTGGTAGAAAAAAATCGCCAGTTATTGGCGGAGTGGCTGTTTGAAGGATTGACGCATTAGTTGCTGGATATTGAATGCCGATTCAATAGAAGCTAAAAACCAGTCTCCTGACAACCAGTAATATTATCTTTTTTGAAAGAAATATGCGATTTTATTATTTACATCATCAAAAGTAAAAATCTCGCCACCTGAGTGCCGGTAGTAAAAGCCCAACATGCCAAAATCGCCCGCACAGGCGCCAGTATGCAGGAGCAGGATACCCCATAAAATCCATTGAATTGGCAATGGAGTGAGCAAAATACCGATCATCATCAGCGCGGAAATAACAGCAAATGGTGCCAATGCCAGGAATCGGAATCCCTTTTGCTCCACCACAAAGCGGTCGGCAACAGCATAAAAATAGAATTGTCGTACATTACCGCCAAACGCAACACTTGGCGCGCCCAGCAGTTTGTACGCGATCCCGTGAATCGCTTCGTGCACCGGCACCAGTATGGTGAAGGTGATGCCAAAGCCAATAAAAACATTGCTCATCAGCTGAAAAAAACGAATATGACCGCTCCATACCTGTTGAGTGCCGAAAGCCAGCATCGCCAGCAATATCAGAATATTCAGCCAAATGTAGCTGCGAATAATTCCGTTGCGCTGTGCCAACTCATGTTGCACAAAGGGAATTATTTCAGCGTAGGGTAATTCCGCCAGTTTGATATATTGATCATCGTCGAAAAGCTCGTCAATACTCGGTTTCATGCCAGTCGTTACTGTCGGTGTTTGGTTGTTTCCAGGCAACACATGATGGAAAATCGCAAATTATTTTTCTGGTTACACATCCGTTGCATGCGCTGAATCCATTTTAATGATAGCGCTTGCCAGTTTGCGGGCTTCCTGGCGCGGATTTTTCCACCAGTTGACCGACCAGATCGGTTCATAAACAAAGCCTCGCTGCTGCAATAAGTCTTTTTGCCAATCCTCCCAAAGATAGTCGGTAAATGGCGTTTGCGCAAAAAATCCATCCGGTTGGAGAATAATGCCCGGTTGATGACTATCCAAGCCTTCGATAAGCAAAGGCATTTTCAGTTGTGCTTCTTCTGCACAAATTTTTACACGGTCTTTGCCCAAATAGGGCTGCAGGGCAATTGCCACTTCTTCCAGAAACACTTTGTCATGGGTGTCATCGTGCAATGGCTGCGCCCAGTCCTGTAAGCGCTGCGCAATGGATTGCTGACGACTGGCATCGGCGGTTTCCAACGCCTGATTGTAAGCCAGATAGTTTGCCAGCAAAAAAACGCCCGGTTGCTCTGGCATATCCAGCCAGGGTTCCCACTTGGACTGAGGGATGGAATTGATAATGTATAATTCCCGCAAGGGACGGCTCATCAGTAGCCGAACGCTACAGGTGAAGTCTGGTGCATTCAGCATCTCGGCATGGCTGCTAAGATTACCTTTGGCGTCCATCATGCTGTAAGTAGAGGATACGATCAATACGTCGAAGTGTTGCCCGCGAAGTTCATTGATATGAAAAACGCCTAATCCGTTGCGCTCCAATTGCTGAATTTTTTCGACACCCGGCGACCATTTCTGCTTGATTTTCAGCAAGTAAGAGGCGATCAAATTTCGTTGTTGCACCGTAAAACACGCGATGCCGACGGTAGGAAAGGTACGCTTTTCGGTGGGTTTGATGTCGTTCAGCAAATGAATGATGCGTTGCGCTTCTTCATCATTCGTACCATCTGCTCCGTTGTAACGTCCATCCAATTGTTCAAAAAGAATATTGAATTGCCCCACGGCGGTTTCGTCAATATCCTTGCCATTCAGCAATTGTAACAAATTTCCTGGATTCCAGCGGTGGTAAGTGTGTAATTTTATCGTAGGTACATCATGGGCTTTCGCCCAGCCCAGTAGTACGGTTTCATCTTTTGCCGGAAGCTGGCTGCAATCGCCAAATACTACTGCTTTTTTGCCCAATTGCAAAGCCTTCATCGCTTCACCCGACAGCAAATATTGAGATTCGTCAAACAATACATAATCAAAATGTTCCAATCGTTCCGGCAAGGAGTGAGCCGCCGCGTAGGGTGTTGCCAGCAGAATCGGGTAAACAGTCGTGACAGCCTCCAAGCCTTTATTCATCAGCGTTTGAAGCGAATGATCTTTCGTCGCTTCCTGGTTTTTTTTGCCAAATAACAGATTAAAATGCTCCTTATTGTTGCGCCGCAGCGTCTTGAATGCCTCTTCCCGTGCAGCGTACCAGCGGGCGCTGATCTGCCCCGGCAGCAGCGCTTTGAGTTGATTGTAGCTTCGCACAAAATCCAGTATGGCTTTATCTTCGGTGGGCAGTGGCGCCTGGCTCGCGGCAGACAGACAGTTATTGAGATACCAGCTTTCAAAAGCCTGTAGCCAACTGTGCGGCTTCACTTTCACCAGCGCACGGATGAGTTTGGTGGCATGGTCGGGCAAGGAGAGCCAATTTCGCTGCCAATCGTAAAAATGATCGTAGTCGCGCAGGTACAAACGAGTCGTTTCCAGTCGTTCGATTATTTCTTCCAGGTATTTCTGGCATTTCAGGATGGTCAGCATTTTATTTTCAAACCGCAGGCTATATAATTGTGCCTCGTTCAATTCCTCCGCCAGCAGATTCAGCGCGTACTCCAGTTCACCGATCTGATCGCCGAATGACAAGTCTTCATTTGTATTTTTGGCGCTCAGCCTCGACAGTTCTTCTTGTATCTGAGATGGCAAGCTTTCCCGCCATTCGTTGAGTGCTTTTTCAAAAGCCATCAGATTTTGCGATACTTTCTGGATATTTTTCCCTTCGCCGGAAGGCGTAAACTGAAATTCGAAGTAGCGATGCCGTTCAAAAGCTTTGACCAGATCGAGATACGCCGCCGCCACTTCGTCGCGCGCTTCCAGTACAGACTTAATTTTGCCGGAAAAAACACCGCGCAGTTTGAGCGCGCCGGCGCCTGCCTGGTCAAAATCTGCACCATAGCGACTGGAGTAATCCGCCATCTGATCTTTCAAACGGGCGAGGCGGTTCGCCATTTCACCGAAATTTCCTTCGTAATGCTCGGTGAGTCGGTCGGTGTAGGTATTAATTTTGGTGAGATAGCGATAATGTAGGCTCTCCGCTTTGTCTAAAAACGCATTTAACTGTCTGGTAAGATAATCCAGACTTTCTGCCTTGCCTTTTTTTGTAAAAATGGCTTCGTGCAAATCGCTGAGCGGATGCTTGAGCGTGTTCACCTTGATGTACAGTGGAAACGAAGTGTTGATGGCATCTTGCAAGCGCAGATATTCTTCGTAATAGAAGCTGAAATCCTGCGGATTCAACTGGCTGGTGAGCAATTCCTTGCCTTCGAGTCGATTGCTGCGCAAAAACTGCCCGACCGTTTGCACCCAGTTCAACGGACCAAAAATGCTGCGTCGCACTGCCCGATAATGCCCATCGAGCCTATTCTTGAGGCGAATGCCTTTATCTAAGACCGTTCGGTAATTTGTTTCGTCGAAAACAGGCGGCAGCGTATCGGCATGAGCGATGGCGCGAAGCAAATCCAGCAAAACCGGTTTGTCGTTGGCAGGCTCCTGCAATAGAAAATTGTATTGCGCCAGCCCCAACTGTGCCAGCCTATTTTGGATCTGCCGCAGTGCGCCGAGGTTTTCCGACACAACCAGACAGTGCTGACCGTTGGCGAGGGCATTGGTCAGCAAGTGCACGAGCAGGTGGGTCTTTCCTGTACCTGCATTCCCTTCAACGACCGTTGTTTTTTGCGAAAAAATCATCTGTAGCGCAGATGCCTGGTGCGGATCCAGCGGCAGTAGCCCAAAATCATGTCCTTCGTGCCCGGTTTCCGCCAGCAGGGGCCAGTCTTCCGGAAGATTTGCCAGGGGCATGGGCGGCGGAAACAAACCGACTACGCCCGACCACTGAATGACGCCCTTATCCAGTGCCGCCTCCAGTTCGAAGGCATCTGGGCATTCGGCAACAGCAATACTTTGGCTGGTATTTTCCACGCCCAGTCGGGCGGCTATTTCCTCACAGCACTTTACCAATGCCCTTGCTGATATTTTGCCACCTTGAACAGTTGCGGCTAATTCAGTCTTCAAATCATATTCAACAATCGTATTCAGTTGGTCGGCTAAGCTGAGATTGTAAAATACTTGTTCGTCTTTGCCATGCGAAAAAATCCAGGTATTAGTAGCGCCAGGCGCCAGCATGAGTTCCAGTTGCCAGATGAACAAGGGTGCGGCAATGGTCGCCTCCTCTTGTCGCCACAACAGCAGCGGATAGCCAAAACCAAGCGTAGGCATGCCTTTGATGCGTTCGTGGTTGCGCGAGGAAAAATAAAAGTGCTGCAATAGTTCGGAGGCAGAAAAATCAGGCTGCGCGCTGATCTGAAGCTGCCCCTGACGAAACAACTGCTCCATCCAGGTGGCGGCAAAAATACCACCGCTGGGGTCTATTTTGGTTACATCCAGTCGCGCTGCCCCTAATGGCAACACCGCTCGTAATGCATTGTCGGTAGGATCAAAGAGGGTATCTTGCTCGTTCATGCTCCTTTCGGTTATAAACACGCTCATTA
>CAZQTF010000013.1:0-30092 GCA_964596135.1 uncultured Saprospiraceae bacterium
ACCAAGACAATTTTAAACCTTTTCTCACTTTGTATTACTGATAAAAGTCAATGGCGGAGTTGTCACTTATCAGATGGGAAACGGCAATAAGAGGCAAGATGTGACTGCTTGTGCAGGATCTGTCACGTTTTGTTGTTATGGAAACAGATAAATGGTGAATTATTTATCGTTAATCACAATGCTTTTAGTGGATACCCCATTCTCATCAAAAGCTTCAATGGCATAAAAATAATCAACGCCGACATTTAGTGCCCGGAGTTCAAGTGTAGTGCCGGCATCTGCCCAAACCTGATAGGTTTGATACAATTTATCTGGTGCAATGCCCCAAAGAATGTTGTAACCAACCGCGCCGGGCACGGCATCCCAGGTAATGGTAGCATCGCGCTGATCTTTATGACGTTGTACTTTTAAATTGGCAGGTGTAAGGGGAGGATGACCATTGCCATTGCCAAAAACACGGACATCGCTGATTGCCAAATTGGGCGTAGGGACGTACACATTTTCAAATTTTATGAAACGAGCTTTTACAGCCTGTGATAGTTCAATATAAGCATGGGGGTGATCTTCTTTGACATCAGAATTATCAAAAATAAGTTGCCAGTTTTTACCATCGGTTGAGGCATAAAATTTCATTTGAATGTAAACTTTTTCACCATTGTAGTAAATATTAGATTTATAATCGGTATAATGAATCTGTAAAGCCTTTACATCGTATATTTTTTGCAGGTCAATGGTCGCAAACTCGCCCGTTTTATTGGTATTGGCAACCCAAAAAGTATGGGGATTTTCATCGGTAATGTGTTGAGCGTTAAATGTATCTTTTACCGAAGAGACAGCTACAGGTTTTTTATATGATAATAACATCCATCCGGTAAACAGATCGTTTTGGTCGCTCCATTTGGAGTCTGGCAGATATTGTGGAAAGTCGCCGAAACGAGTATTGGAAAACATTTGCCCGTCTTCATCGAATCCGGCGGGAAACATCGCTATTCTTCGCTCAAAGTTCCAGTTGACAGCGATCCAGGGCGTACCAGTATTCCAGTAATTGCCGTAATTATCCTGAAAAGTATTGCCGTGTCCAGCTCCGGTAACAAAACCTCCAGGTTTGTAGGAAATTGGATTATAGGGTGCGTATACGAATGGTCCAAGCGGATCATCACCAACGTAAGTGCCATTGGCATACACATTATATTCTGTACCTGGCGCGCCATATTGCAGGTAATATTTACCATTATATTTAGTCATCCAGGCGCCTTCGATAAATGGCGTGATATTACTGGTATGATTGGGACCGAAGCGTTCCCAGCCGTGCAGATGTGGGTAAAGATAAATCAGGCGTTTTACATCGGTTTTATAAGTCAATCGGCGATTGTAATCCAATTCAACTCCAAAAAGTGGGTATAAATTGGACGAACCAAAATACATAAACCAGCGATCGGTATCTTCATCGTGAAACAGCGCGGGATCCCAAGGACCAAGCTCGTCGCGGATGAGCGGAAGCCAGCGATTATAAAAATGAAGTTTACCGTTTTCCGGCGTCGTCGTGTATAAAATTGGTCGTTGCTGGAAAGTAGATTGAAAAATCAGCAAGGTATCACCAAACGACCAGGCAGCGGGCGCGCAGTTATCTTCGAAGGGCCAGCGTTCGGGTTGAATGTATTTCCAGTCTTTCAAGTTTCGGGAATGCCAGTAACCACCGGATATAGTAGCAAAAAGATAATACGCTCCCTTATGATTAATAATAACAGGATCGGCACCAGAACGATAGGAAATATTCTGATTCATCTGCTCAAAATTATAGCGGTAATTAATGTCTATCGGATTGCAGTAAGTCAGGCGCTTATGCTGAGCGTTCAGGCTAAAACTGTTAAAAATTATCAGCCAGGGCAAAAAGCAGGCAATCGTTTTCATGATTTAAAAATTTAGATTACAAGCATTATTTTGACAAGATAGTTGTCTGTTAAGGGTTTTACAAAATCATTTCAGATAAAGAGTAGAAAAAATGAGGTTGAAATTGGAGCAGAACAAACCGAAATTAATCCTTATTTTTCGCGAAACTTTACGCATGAGAATTTTCACCAGTATTTCGCTATTGCTGTTATTGTTCAGTTGTTCGAAAGGACAACGGGCAATGGATTCGTCTTTTTCATTGCATTTCCAGCCGATGAACATCGGCGATACGCTTTTTTTCTCCATGACCAGCCCGGAAGGGTTGCAGGCAGATTCCATTTCTCTGACCGAATTTGAAATGAATGTAGATTCCGCCCAACGAAATATCATTGATTATATCCTGGATGAAGAGTTGACAAATCTGGTGGGACTGAATCGTTTTCCGCTAAGTGATGAATACGAGGCATATATCATCGGTGCCACAATGTCGTGGTATGGTAATCAGTCATTATTAATTGTCAATAAGAAATATAACTATGTAACAGCGCTGATTCCGGTGTCCCAGTTTTACGGCGGCGAAGGCGGGCAGGTATTGCGCAACAGCTGGTTATTCGATTATGATGGCGATGGCGATAAAGACCTCGTTATACGCGACTCGGCGCATGCTCTCCGCGTAAATGAACAAGGAGACGAAGAAGAAACTTATGATGAATACGTTTCGCTTTACTTTTGGGAATCCAAAGGTTTCAAACCGGCAGCAGTGAATGACTCTACCGCGCTGATCCAGCGTTTTCCGGTGAACTGGGACTGGTAAGCAGAGAGGTATAGTTAATAGTTATTGGGTTAGGCTATAAATTGTTTGCAACCCGTTATAAGTGATAGAAGTCATTGGTAGTCAATGACTTCTATCACTTATGTAATAAAATTATTTTAAGCTAAATTAAATAATTAATTCCCTCCACCGCCCTGCTGCTGCTGTTCACGGCGCTGCTGCTGCATGGGGTTTTCACCCTGACTTTGACCGCGCGAACCGCCAAAACGCGATTTGAACAATTCGAAGCGATTGGGCTGCACCAGGCGTGGGAAGTAATTGTTTTCGGTATCTACATCTGCTGTTTCCAGAAACGGATCTACGACCACTTGCTTGAGCGGTTTTTCAAAAGCAAAGACCTTACTCACTTTTTCGTTGTTTCTGCGCCAGATTTCTGCCGGAATATGCTGCAATTCTCTGGTACCATCTTCAAATTCAAACTCCAAGATAATCGGCATGATTAAACCGCCAATGTTGGAAAAATCCAGTTGATAGAAATACTGCTTTTTATTCAAAAACGCTTTTTCATCTTCATCCAGAGTAGCCAGATAAAGCTTGTAATTCTCACGGTCAGTCGGGGTAACCTTATTTGGATCGTAGGAGGTATAAAAATCTGCCAGGTTAGGATCGCGTTCAACGGCTACGGTAGGTAGGTCTTTTTTGTTTTGTTGCATGGTGACATCTTTGTCATAAATATCCTTTGCCTGCTTCGCCAATACTGGTTTCTCTACATCGGGATCTTTGGTGTCCAAACGAAATTCGGTGACTCCATCAAGAGCGATATCCACATTGTCGGTTGTATAGAACCAACCGCGCCAGAACCAATCCAAATCAACTCCAGACGCGTCTTCCATCGTACGGAAGAAATCTGCCGGCGTAGGGTGCTTGAATGCCCAGCGCTCCGCGTACGTTTTGAAAGCAAAATCGAAGAGTTCACGTCCCATCACTGTTTCGCGAAGAATATTCAAGGCAGTAGCCGGCTTGCCGTAGGCATTGTTGCCCAATTGCTTGACCGACTCCGAGTTTGTCATAATCGGGTCTTGCACCTCTTTTCCACCTTTCATATAATCCACCATATTGCGCGCCGGTCCGCGGCGGTGTGGGTAGTTGCGCTCCCATTCCTGCTCGGTAAGGAATTGCACGAAGGAATTCAAGCCCTCGTCCATCCAAGTCCACTGGCGCTCGTCGGAGTTGACAATCATTGGGAAGAAGTTATGTCCCACTTCGTGGATGATCACACCTACCATTCCGTACTTAACGCGCGCAGAGTAGGTACCGTCTTTATCCGGGCGACCATTGTTAAAGCAAATCATCGGATATTCCATCCCATTGGAAGCTTCCACCGAAATAGCCACTGGATAAGGATAAGGAATCGAATATTTGGAATATACCCGCAAAGTATGCGCAACCACTTCGGTAGAAAGATGCCCCCAGAGCGGATTCGCTTCTTTTGGATAATAAGACATTGCCATAATGACCGGTTGCGAACTACCTTCTACTTTGGTGCCCATCGCATCCCAGATAAACTTGCGAGAACTGCCAAACGCAAAGTCGCGCACGTTGTCCGCCTTATAAATCCAGGTTTTCTTGCCGGTTGCCTTTGTTTTTTCTTTTTCACGTGCTTCGTCTTCCGTAACAATCACCACCGGTTTAGTAGCTGTTTTTGCCTGCTCGTAGCGCTTGATCTGTTCAGGGGTCAGCACATCTTTCTGATTTTGCAAAACGCCGGTGGCCGCCACGATATGATCTGAAGGGACGGTGATCGCTACGGTGTAATTACCGAAAGGCAACGTAAATTCGCCGGAACCCAAAAATTGCTTGTGTTGCCAGCCGTTGTAATCGTCGTACACAGCCATTCGCGGAAACCACTGCGTGATGGTGTACAGAGCGTTTCCGTCTTCCGGGAAAAACTCATAACCACCGCGACCATTTTTAGTGGTTGGGCTTTGGCGATTGGCGATGTTGTAATACCAGCCAAGGTTAAAGCTGATTTTGCCCGTTTTCGGCGGAAGCGGTTGCGGCAAATCCACACGCATCATCGTATTGACAATGGTGTATTTCAGGTTTTTGCCGGCGGCGTCACGCACGTACTGAATTTTGTGGCCACCATCAAAAGAATTGTCGAGCATACCGTTGAGTTGCCCCAGCGTCATCCGGTCACTAAACTGACCGGTTCTCGTTTTAGTGGTCATAGATTCCGGCGCTTCAATATTTTGATCGAGCTGAATCCAGAGGTACGTCAAAGGATTTGGAGAATTATTGTAATACGTAATCGTCTCTTCACCAATGATTCGATTTAGATTTTCGTCCAATTCCACTTTGATGTTGTAATCGGCGCGTTGCTGCCAGTACTCATGCCCCGGCGCCCCCGATGCGGTGCGGAAGTTGTTGGGGGTTGGCAATAACGTTTCTAATTGGGTGAATTTGTCAATTTCGGGCTGCTGCGCGAACAACATACTGCTCATGGTCAGCAATCCTGTAAAAATAAGGGAAAGTCGCTTCATAATTTTATATTTGTTTCTGGATGCTGGTTACTTTACTTTGAACATTTGACAAAATGAACGAGCAAATTTTTCAATTCTTTCTAAAATCCAGCAACCAGCATCTGATAAGCAGTTAAAAAATCCATTTTTCCTGTATGATCGTCAAAGCTACACCGGCAATAATGCCGGAAGTGACCAGAATCCACTCGCGGCGCGGCGTTTTCAATGTTTCTATCAAAATATAACCCAGTACGAGTGCGGCTCCTACAATGACCAACTGCCCGACTTCCAGACCGAGATTGAATGCCAACAGCGGTTTCCAGATGGTCACATCTCTTGGTAAAATGCTCTTAAGAAAATTGGAAAATCCAAGCCCGTGAATCAGACCAAAAAATGCCGCCAGAACATATCGCTGTAGCGTCTTGCGGCCATGGACAACAGCGGAACGCGATTCCGGCTGGTTGCTGAAATTCACCACACACGTGATCAAAATCGTGATCGGAATTAAAAATTCAATCAAATCGCTTGGCACATTAATGATTTGAAAGGTCGCAAGCGCCAAAGTCAGGCTGTGCCCCAATGTAAATGCCGTAACCAGCCAGGCAACCTGCTTCCATTCCCGATGATTGTACACCACGCAAAGCGCCAGTACAAACAAGATGTGATCGTAACCGTTGGGATCGAGAATGTGTTCCAAGCCGAGTTGTAAATTGAACCAGAAATTTTCCACGATATACGTTTTTTTAGTATTTCGGTGCAAAATATTGAACAGCAAGATAAACTAAAGACAAGTGCTTTGCTGTTATTAGAGTTGTTTTTTAGGAGTCTCAAATGTAACAAAATTTCAGCAGATGACTTTATTCACCATACTTTTAGCATTTTTTTACCATGCCGGCGCTTTTCATCCGATCCATATCGCGGTGAGCGAGATTTACTACGCCAAAGAAAGCAAGTCATTGCAAGTGATGCACAAAATTTTTATTGACGATCTGGAAGACCACATCAAACAAATCGAAGCCCGCAAAGGCAAGGAAATCAATCTTTTTCTCGCCACCAAAAAAGAAATCACCGACGCCGACGCTTATCTCGAACGCTACGTGCGCGACCATTTTACGATCAAAGCCGATGGCAAAACCCTCAACGGCGCCTATCTGGGCAAGGAATACGAAACCGATGCCGTGTGGATTTACATAGAAATTGAAAATGTGCCTCAGCCAAAGCAATTGGAAATAACGGACAACTTTCTGATGGATTTTTACAGCGACCAAACCAACTTTATCCATTTCAACATCGGCGGACAAAAGAAAAGCTTGCGTTTTCACACGGGCGAGCGAAAGCAGGAAGTGATATTCAAGTAAATATCGGGGTATGAATTATTGTCTGATCTTTTCTAAATCGCTTTCCTTATTACTTATCTCAGGCTCCTTGTTATGATCTTTAACAGGAGGAACAGCGTTTTTTTCAAACCCGTACGGGCAATGCCGGCAGCCACTCTGGCAACAATAGCCTCGTTTCAGCAGATAATGAGCAGTAAATACATAGCGCCCATTTTCAATATAATAATCAGTTCCTTCCTGCAAAGGCGCAGGTGAATTTGTCGGGGAAGAATTCATAGATAAAATAAAATGAATGGAAGAGTTGATACATTGCAATGAAATTCGGGATTACAACATATCAACCCAGTATAATTAAGCTGTTTTCAAAGCAGGGAAGCGCATTTTTATCAATTCAAACACACCGAACAACACGCCGCTGTAAAACAGATCACCCAGTACGCCATTCAGCAGGAAACCCAGCGGTGGCGCCAGTTCCATGCTATAAAACGGCAAACCGGCAGCGTAGCAACTCATCAAGCCTAATGCATTTTGGGGGTACATCGGCGAGCCGAGCCACACGCCAAAATTGGTCACCAAATAAAAAATCGCCGATGCCAACAAACTGGCTACGAGAGTATTCGGAAGGTTTACCTTGCGCAACAAAGCAAAACCGATCAGCACAATCAGGGCAAAAGCAAGATAGACCCAGATGTGTCCAAACCATTGAAAACCATTGTAATATTGGGCATAAACGACGTTGTCGAGAATCAGGTCGCTCACCCACATCGCAGCGAATGGCACCGCAAATGCCAGCCAGCGCTTGCTGAAATAAGCCGCACCAAACAATCCCATCGCGCCGAGCGGCGTAAAGTTGTAGGGGTGTGGCAGCAAACGACTCATAGCCGCTGTAAAAATCATCACTACGAGAATTCCTATCCTAAGATTTATTTTTTTGCTCATTACAAATGCTATATTTTTGGTTAAAGCCTTGGTTGCAAAGTTAAGGCAAAAGCAACGGATTTACTAATAATTGCAAGGTGCATCTTCATGATTATTGAACAAGCCGCTGTAATTCTTTGTTTTCCAGCACTTAAAAATATGATCGCCCCAAACAGCCCTCAGGATATTCAAAAAAAATCCAGAATCAATGGTTATATTTGGGCGCATTCGATTGTCAAATCTACATTACTAACCAACACAACCTATTGCGAATGAAGCGTTTTTTGTCTCTTACCGTTGTTATGCTGATTATCTGTTTGGCTTTGAATGCCCAGCCCGATCGCTGGCAACAACGGGTTTCCTATACGATGGAAATTGATTTTGATGTAACGAAACACCAGTATCAGGGCAGGCAAAATCTGGTGTACATCAACAATTCGCCGGATACGATTTATAAAGTTTTTTACCATTTATATCTTAATGCTTTTCAGCCAAATAGTGCAATGGATATCCGTTCGCGTACCATAGCCGACCCCGACCGCCGCGTGCGCGACCGCATCTTCAACCTGAAACCGAACGAAATTGGCTACGAAAAAATCCAATCTCTGAAGCAAAACGGCGAGCCAGTCCAATATACTGTGGAGGGCACCATTCTGGAAGTGACACTCAACGAGCCGATCCTGCCGAACAGTTCTACCATTTTTGACATGGAATGGGAAGCACAGATTCCGCTGCAAATCCGCCGCAACGGACGCGACAACGCCGAAGGCATCGCATACTCGATGGCGCAGTGGTACCCTAAAATGTGCGAATACGACTACCAGGGATGGCACGCCAATCCATACATCGGGCGCGAGTTTTATGGCGTTTGGGGCGATTTTGATGTAAAAATCACCATTGACAAGCGCTATACCATCGGCGGTACCGGTTATTTGCAAAATCCGGAAGAAATCGGGCACGGCTACACCGACAAAGACGTGAAAGTGAAAGGTGACAAGCTCACCTGGCACTTCCTGGCGCCAAACGTGCATGATTTTATGTGGGCGGCAGATCCCGATTACACCCACGACATGCTCAAGCGCGACGATGGACTGACGCTGCATTTCTACTACCAGAAAAACGATAAAACCAAAGATAACTGGGCGGCTTTGCCCAAGATCATGGACAAAGCGTTCGACTATATCAACCAGCACTTTGGGCAGTACCCGTACAAGCAATATTCCTTCGTACAGGGCGGCGACGGCGGTATGGAATATCCGATGGCAACCCTGATCGTAGGCGAAGGAAGCCTGCAAGGATTAGTAAGCGTGTCGGTTCACGAACTGATGCACAGTTGGTATCAAATGGTACTGGGCACCAACGAAAGCCTCTACGCCTGGATGGACGAAGGTTTCACCAGCTATGCTCAGGATGAAATCATGAATCACCTGAAACAGGAAGGAATCCTGCCTGGCCGAGCAGTAGAAGATCCTCATGCGGGCGACTATTCCACCTATGCCGGTCTGGCGCTGAGCGGCCGCGAAGAAGCGCTGAGCACCCACGCCGATCATTTTATCACCAATGCTGCTTACAGCATCGGCTCTTATGTGAAAGGCTCGATTTTCCTGAATCAGATAAAATACATCATCGGCAAGGATGCATTCGATAAAGGATTACTGCGTTATTTCTATACCTGGCGTTTCAAACATCCGAATGTAAACGACTGCTTGCGTATTTTTGAAAAAGAATCGGGTTTAGAACTCGACTGGTACAAAGAATATTGGGTTTTTACCACCAAAACCATTGATTATGGCGTGAAATCGGTAGAAGCTGCTGAAAATGGCGCCAAAATCACCTTAGAAAGAGTTGGCTTGATGCCCATGCCGCTGGACGTGGTGGTTACTTACAAAGACGGCTCGAAAGAATTGTTTAACATCGCCCTGGACATTATGCGCGGCAATAAACCCCAGGAATTCCCGGAAATGAAGTACACGACCCGACCCGACTGGACATGGGTTAACCCCACATATGAATTCACTGCCAGCAAAGCGCTGAGCGAGATTTCCCGCGTGGAAATTGATCCAAGTCACCGCATGGCTGATGTCAATCCTGAAAATAATGCTTTTGTAAATAATCAATAATGCCTCCGGAGTATTGGTATGAAGGAAGATTCCAAAACACCATCATTCCAGTACTCCAATATTCCAATTTTCCATGTTACTAAAATCCCTTGCTCAGCTCGAACCTTTTATTGCCGGCGATGCCACGATCATCCGCGAATGGTTGCACCCTAAAAACGACCGCGTGGAACTCGCCTACAGCGTTGCTTTCGCCGAAGTAGAACCAGGCAAAGCATCGTTGCCGCATGCGCTGCACAACAGCTCGGAAGTTTATATTATCATTGAAGGAGAAGGAATGGTGCATATTGGCGAGGAAAAGCAATTTGTCAAATCGGGCGATCTGGTACTTATTCCTGCCGGCGCCAAACAATTCATAGAAAATACCAGCACACACAATTTACGCTTCATTTGTATCGTTTCTCCTCCGTGGCGTAGCGATGATGAGGTGATTTTTTAAAATATTTTCCTCTCCTGTTATCAGTTTTCCCCAATTAAAACTATCTTTATTCCATCTATATAGTAAGACATTTTTGTAAAATTGGCGACATTTTTTCAAGCCATTTTTATCGGCTAACACCTATGTTTTTGTGTCTTACTCTTATGAGAAAAAGTGATTTGGTGAAGATAATGATTTTCAAAAGTTTGTAGCCTCTGTCCCGAATCATAAAATCACGGTATAAAAATTCCCAAAAGCGTTGTCAAAACACATCAATCCAGCCCTATGAAAATACTTCAACTCTGTAAAAAATTTCCCTATCCCCTGAAAGACGGTGAATCCATTGCAGTAAACAGCCTCAGCAAATCCTTCCACGAACTGGGCTGCGAAGTGACCCTGCTGGCAATGAATACGCACAAACACTACTTCGATTTGCGCACATTGCCCGAGCATTTCAATCATTATGCCGACATTCATACTGTGGCGCTGGACAACCGCATCAAACCGCTGGATGCTTTCTACAACCTCTTTTGCCACAAGTCTTACCACGTTGCCCGCTTCGAGTCGGATACGTTTCGCCACAAACTGATTACACTATTGCAAACACAGGAATTTGATTTGATTCAACTGGAAACACTGTACCTCGCGCCTTATATTCCGGTCATTCGCCAATATTCAGACGCCATTATCGCCATGCGTTCACACAACGTGGAGCACGAAATCTGGCAGCGTATTGCAAAGAATACTCGCTCCCTGCCCAAAAAATGGTACTTGCAGCACCTGACCAAAAAGCTAAAACGCTTTGAAATAGAGCAGTTTACAACATATGATGTATTAGTAGCCATTTCTGAACGCGATCTCGCAGCCCACCGCAAACTGGGCTTCAAAGGCAAAGCAGTAGTGACGCCCATTGGCATCAATGGCAATGATTACAAACCGGAACAGCGCAGTTTCAAAGGCGAGCCTTCTATCGCATTCATCGGTTCGCTCGATTGGATCCCCAATCAGGAAGGGCTGCAATGGTTTCTTGACAATGTGTGGAGCGAGTTGCACCGCCGTTTCCCAACTTTGAAATTTCACATCGCCGGCCGCAATACCCCTGACTGGATGCTGCGCCTGCAAATGCCCAACGTCATCGTACATGGTGAAGTGCCTGATGCTGCGGCTTTCATCAATCAGCATCCGATGATGGTCGTGCCATTGTTGTCGGGTAGCGGCATGCGCGTAAAAATTCTGGAAGGAATGGCGCTTGGGCGGGTCGTACTCACCACCAGCCTGGGGCTTGAAGGTATCAACGCTCGGCACCAGCGCGAAGTCCTTATCGCCGATACGCCGGAGGCATTTATCAAAGCAATTGCCAAGTGCTACAGCCAGTCTCTGCTGATGCAACAAATCAGCCACCGCGCACGCGCATTTGCGCTCCAGCATTATGATAATCGCGAAATCGCTATAAATTTGCTGCAAACTTACAGTCAGTTGTACGAAGCCCGTTTTGGCGTCAAGCCTTTTCTCAAAGCGGCGGCACAACTGGCGCTTTCATCTACAAGCGCCTGACTGTCAATTATTAACAGCAAGTGAAATTAGTTATTCTTACATCGCGGTTTCCTTATCCTCTGGAAAAAGGCGACAAGCTTCGGATCTATCATCAGATCAGGGAACTCAGCCGTTGGCACGACATTACGCTCATTGCATTGGCCGAACACCCCGTGGCTGTAGCCCATTTGCAACACATGCAACAGTTTTGCCAGCAAATATTTGTCTTTCCGCTTCGGAAATATCAAATCGCCCTGAATATCATTCGTGGATGGCTCCAAGGAATGCCGTTGCAGGTTGCTTATTTTTATTCCCCTTATTTAAAAAAATGCTTGTCAAAAACGATCCGTGAAATTTCACCGGATTACCTTTATTGCCAGTTGGTAAGAATGGCGCCTTACGTAGAAGACCTGCCATTGCCCAAAACGCTCGATTATATGGATGCTTTCAGCGCCGGCATGCAGCGTCGGGCGAATCGTTCGCGAGGGCTTTTGAAAGTTGTTTTCAACCTCGAATCAGCGCGTTTACGAAAGTATGAAACGCAGGTTTTCGCAAAATTTGATCACTCCACCATTATTTCCGAACAAGACCGGGATTTATTGCAAATTGCGCAAAAAAAGCAGATTCATGTCGTGCCAAACGGCGTGGATACCAGGTTTTTCCGTGCCGATCCCCGTATAGCAAAGTCTTACCACCTGGCTTTTGTGGGCAACATGGGCTACCATCCCAACGTAGAAGCCGCGAAATTTCTGGTGCTGCATGTTCTCCCCATTTTACAAAAGGAAATACCCGATATTAAAATCCTCATCGCCGGAGCACGCCCGACGGCGGAGGTCAAAAGCCTGCAAAATGAGCAGGTCACTGTCTCTGGATGGCTTGACGATATCCGCGATGCTTACAGCGCCGCGCAGGTCTTCGTTGCACCTATCTTTTTGGGCAGCGGGCAGCAGAATAAAATCCTCGAAGCCATGTCCATGGGGCTGCCGGGCGTCACGACGAGCATGGTAAACAATGCCATCGGAGCGCCTGTTAATAAAGCGATATTCGTAGCAAACAGCGCTGCTGAATTTGCAGAACAAATTTTGCTCCTGCTGGCAAAAACGGAATTGCAAAAGGCAACCGGACAAGCCGCCAGAGAATTTGTAGAACAAAAATAT
This sequence comes from uncultured Saprospiraceae bacterium, assembly GCA_964596135.1. Taxonomy (GTDB): domain Bacteria; phylum Bacteroidota; class Bacteroidia; order Chitinophagales; family Saprospiraceae; genus JADJNW01. Next base: position 12,665 of record CAZQTF010000013.1, read on the forward strand.
AGTTGGCAACATTCTGTAAGTATCTTTGCAGAATTATTTAAAAAAAACAGCCTTGGTAATGAATTTTAATTTGGACGTTATGACCGAAGCAACGAAAACTAATACCAACGAACGTTTCCAACTCAATACCATCGAAGAAGCCATCGAAGATATTCGCGCCGGCAAAGTGATCATCGTGGTGGACGATGAAGACCGCGAAAATGAAGGCGATTTTATCTGCGCTGCCGAAACGGTAACGCCGGAAATCATCAACTTCATGGCAACCCACGGTCGGGGGCTGATTTGCACGCCAATTGATGAACGCCGCGCCGACGAATTGGGCTTGAACATGATGGTGTCGTCCAATACCGCTTTGCACGAAACGGCTTTTACCGTTTCGATTGACCTTATCGGGCGTGGCTGCACGACGGGAATCTCCGCTTACGACCGCGCTACCGGCATCCGGGCGATGATTGACCCGACAATCAAAGCGAGCGATTTTGCACGTCCCGGGCACATTTTTCCACTCCGTGCGAAAAGCGGCGGCGTGCTTCGCCGTACCGGGCACACCGAGGCCGCTATTGACCTGGCACGGCTGGCAGGATTCTATCCCGCCGGGGTACTGGTAGAAATTTTGAACGAAGATGGCACCATGGCGCGTTTGCCGCAGCTGATGCAAGTTGCCAAAAAACACAACCTTAAAATTATCACGATCAAAGATCTGGTGGCTTACCGAATGCAGCATGAACGCCTTGTCTTCAAGGAATTGGCGGTAAAAAAAGCTACCAAATACGGCGATTTTGATATTATTGCCTACCGCGACACGATTTCCGGCGATCTGCATCTGGCGATCTGCAAGGGCGACATCCAATCCGGCGACCCCGTACTGGTGCGCGTACATTCCACCAGTGAAACCGGCGATGTGATGGGCTATTTATTTGAGGATTATGGCGCTTGCCTCGAAAAGGCAATGGAAATGATCGCCGAGGAAGGAAAAGGCGTGGTATTATATATGCGCCAGAGCGAAAAATCGGATGTAATTTTGCACCGACTGCAGCAATACCAGCAAGCGTACGAAGGCAAAACGGTAGAAAACCGCTCGGATATGTCGCAACGCGATTTTGGGATTGGCGCGCAAATCCTGAGCGATCTCGGCATCACTAAAATCCGTCTGATGACCAACCACCCGCGCCGTCGTGTGGGCTTGATTGGCTATGGTTTGGAAATTGTGGAGAATGTGGAGTTGTGATATTGAGACACTATGATATTCTTTTGATAAAAATATCCCGGTATCATAATACCTGAACCTTAAAAACTCGGGCATAGCACCGTTTCATTCTCGTATTGCCCCAATAATGCGATGGATATTTCGAAAGCGCCCTGACGTTTATTCACATTATTTAAATAATTTAGATTGGCATCATAACTCAAGCCGATCAGAAAGTTATTTACTTCCAGTCCCAGCATGATTACCGCCGCATCCACAGCAAAGCTGTTGTCCTGATTCTTCACAGGACGCGCCCAGCCCCCCAAATGCAACGCGGTACTACCGAAATCACTCACCAGAAAGCGAATATTAGAACCTACATTCGCCGCCATATGCGGCCCCTGTGCATACATCAGTGCGCGGGGCAGCAGTTGTAGCCGTTCACCAAACGGAATTTGCAATGCGACATGCACCGTATATTTGCGTAATAACTTATTATTGCCATTAAACTCTACCGCATCATCTTTATTCTTATCAAGAAAAAAGCTCACCTGCGGTTCGGTGATGTGATGAATGGCGCCACCCAGGAAAATACCAACCGACTTTTTCGGAGCATAGGTATAATTTAAACCTACCGCAATATCGCTGTACGAAAAATTATTTTCCGGCAGAATTTCCCCGGTAGGCTCGGTGTAGCCGTCACTACCATTAAATTGGTCGCCAAAATTCAGGCGTTCGTAGTTTATGTTGCGTTGTGCGATGCCCACCTGCACGCCGAGACTCAGAAACTGGTTTTGGGCCTTTTTACTCAGCGATTTGTGATACGCCCCCGACAACATGATCTGGTTAGTCGCAAAATCTACCGAGGGTACGCGATCACTAAAGAACTGCACACCGGCGCCAAAGGCATCATATAGCCGCTTGCGGCGCGACGTACGCAAAAAACGCATGTCTATTGCACCGCCCATTGTCACGTAGGGGTCATCCAGCACGTTTCTCCACTGGTCGCGGTAGATCGCAGCCAGGCGGTATTTACCGTCAAAGGCGCCGGCTAAAGCCGGATTTAAAGTAAGCGGGGAAGCATAGAACTGCGTAAAGTGCTGATCCTGGGCAAAATTCACAACCTTTACCAACAACACGGTAATAACAACGAGTAAGAATTTCTTCATTTTTGGGCGTTTAAACGTATTGATTTACCTGACTTTCTGACCTGCCTGCGGGAAAGCAAAGTCCACCCAACGGGTTGATATTTTGGCGCGGCAATTTATGAAAAAAATTGGCATGCTCATGCATCAACCAACGAGCTCATCAGAAATAAACACATCGAATTGAACGGACTTTAACAGATGTTTATTATTTTTGAAACAATATTCACATAATTGCCCTTGACAATCAATGGTCAATGGTAAATGATCAATGATCAATCAAAAAATGTCCTACGGAATCTGCCACTTGAGTATCGTACCGGTTCGCTCCTCATCCTCCGACAGCGGCGAAATGGTTTCCCAGTTGCTCTTCGGTGAACTGGTAGAAATTCTTGAAACCAAAGGCAGACAATGGGCAAAAGTTCGTTGCCACTGGGATAATCTGGTGGGCTGGGTTGCCGTCAACCAGGTTAAACCAGTGACGCCCAGCGAATTCGCTACTTATACCGGTCATTTCGCCTATAATCTGGAGCTGATGCAGGCAGTCATGGCCAATGATTTTTTTATGCCCATCACGCTGGGTGCACAATTGCCCAATTTCGATGGTATTCGCTTTGAACTGGAAGGTACGACTTACACTTTCAGTGGCCAGGCAATTTTTCCGGGCGATATCGTGCCTTCTGCGGAGTTTCTTTTGAAAATTGCCCGCCGTTATCTGCATGCACCTTATCTGGCGGGCGGACGCTCGCCCTTTGGTATTGACGACAGCGGTCTCACCCAAATATTATTCAAATTTATCGGAACGCATCTTCCGCGCGAAGCAGCACAGCAAGTCTTCTCAGGCGATTCTGTTGACTTTATGGAAGAATCGCAACCCGGTGATCTCGCATTTTTTGAAGACCGAATGGGACGCATCGCTCATGTTGGTATTATTCTTCCCAATCAGCAAATCCTGCATGCTTATGGCAAAGTGCGGATTGACAACATTGATCATTTTGGGATTTATAATCTTGAAGAAGGTCGTTATACCCACAAACTCCGTGTGGTAAAACGCATACTGCCCAAAGCAGCCGGTAAGCCTGGTCGCACCGCTCAAACCGCCGACGAATTTGCCAAAAATCAGATCGAACTTTTCTAAGTACGAGGTTGGAAGTCAGAAGTACAAATTACAAAAACAACATGCACTTCTTCCCTCGTTTCTCGCACTTATTACATCGCCTGAATAATATCATATTGTGTAAGAATATGGAAAGCGCCCGATTTGTCTTGTACGATTACTGCCGGGATTTTTCGACCAATATACTTGCTGAGCTGGCTTGAAGGCATGTCGGCATTCACGATAGGGAAAGGCTCACCCATGATGGTTTCCACCTGCTTTTCTGTATTGTTGATCGGGTTTTCAAGTAAATAACTCAAGACCGCACTTTCGGTAATCGAACCGACAATATCGCCGTTGCTCATCACCGGCAACTGAGAAATGTCGTGCTCTTTCATCAGGTGGAAGACATTGCGTACGGTCTCATCCTTTTGCACCGAAATGAATCCCTTTTCGCGCTTTTGTGCCAGGATGTCTTTCACTTTCAGTTCGGTATCGAGGAAACCGCGCTCGCGCATCCAGTCGTCGTTGAAAATCTTGCCTACGTAACGGCTTCCGTGATCGTGGATCACGACGACCACCACATCATCCTTGGTAAGTTTATCTTTTAATTGCAACAATCCCGCTACTGCTGAGCCGGCAGAATACCCCAGGAACATACCTTCTTCACGGGCCAAGCGACGCGCCATCAAAGCGCCGTCTTTATCGGTCACTTTTTCAAATAGATCAATGATATCGAAATCCACATTTTTGGGCAAGATATCCTCGCCGATACCCTCGGTGATGTAAGGATAGATCTCCTTGGGATCAAACTCGCCGGTTTCCTTGTATTTCTTAAAAACAGAACCATAAGTATCTATCCCCCAGACTTTTATATTGGGATTTTGCTCTTTCAGATAGCGTCCGGTGCCGGAAATAGTACCGCCGGTACCAACGCCCACTACCAGATGCGTGATCTTACCATCGGTCTGCTGCCAGATTTCCGGACCGGTGGTCTCGTAGTGCGCTTGCCGGTTCGACAGGTTATCATACTGGTTGCACCAGTAAGAATTGGGAATTTCTTTGCTCAAGCGCTCCGCCACAGAGTAGTACGAACGTGGATCGTCAGGCTCTACGTTGGTTGGGCACACAATCACTTCGGCGCCAAGCGCCTTCAGGATGTCCACTTTTTCCTTCGATTGCTTGTCGGTAGTCGTGAAAATACAGCGATAACCCTTAACCACCGCCGCCAAAGCCAAACCCATGCCGGTATTGCCGGAAGTACACTCAATGATGGTACCGCCGGGCTTGATATCGCCGCGTCGTTCGGCGTCTTCCAGCATTTTGAGCGCCATTCGATCTTTGATGGAATTGCCGGGATTAAAAGTTTCCATCTTGATAAACACTTGCGCCGGCAGGTCCGCTGCAATACGGTTGAGCTTAATCAGCGGCGTGTTGCCAATCGTTTCGAGAATGTTATTTTTATAATCCATCTTCTATTGAGACTTTTAGATATTTGACATGGACATCAGGTGTCCAACCGATTTGTAATTTTAGGCAAAGCTCGTTGTTTCAATATAGAAAAAGAAATAATCTTTGAATTGGTTACCAACTCTTAATACAAAACTTATCTATCATCTATAGCTTGTTAAACAATCAATAATATTTCACCTTTACAAAGAACCGAGGGTCGCGCGCGCCCAACGTTTTTGCGGCTAAGGGCGAGAGCACTACCACTACGTCATTGCCGTAAGCCGTATCGGGAATTTTGCCGACCACCTTTACGTACACCGTCACATTGCTCATTGGGTTGGTCACTTCAATAATAGAGTTAACGGGAGCCTCACGGTGCAGCGCCAGCAAATCAGAGTCTTCTTTGCTTTCTTTTTGCCAAAATGCCACACCCTGATGTTCTTTCTCCGTTTTTTTACCTTGCTCGCGAAGGTAAATCTTCCGCAAGGCGTTATTGCGTCGCGTCATTGGGTTGCCGCCGCTATCGTGGTATGCCGCAGGTACACCTTCGATGCTCATCCAGCCCATGAGCAAATGCTGCCCAACGCTAAGGGTTTCCGATGTCAGCTTGTTGCGTTGCATCACATCGGCAATTTCCATCCGAAAAAACCGCTTGGCTATGCCAAACATCGTATCGCCTTTTTTCACCACATACACCACCGGAACGTGTTTATTGTTTTGAAAACCATTTGTTTTATAGCGAAGAATTGCCTGATTAGGAATGGGCACCCGAATGGCTTGACCCACCGAAATCACCTCATCCTTCAGCCTTGGGTTATACAGATAAAGCTCCTCCACGGAAAGTCCGTAAAATTTACCAAGTGAAAAGAGCGTTTGCCCGCGTTCGATGCGGTGTTCAAATATTTTTTCCCCGGCAACATCAACCGTCAGAAAAATCGTATCTTGCAAAGTCAGATAACGAAGACTGTCGCCGGTAGCCAATAGTTGTGCCTGTGTTAAGAACAGAAAAAGCCCCAACAGGATCGTTTTACTCATAGCAAGCCGCATTTTGGTTTTTTGTAATGTTTGAATCCGAAAAATAACTATAACATAACAACAATATTGAATCTCTAATGATTCATTTTTACATTTAGAAAATCACACAATAACTCCATGAAAACATTAGGAATCATACCCGCAAGATACGCCTCTTCCCGCTTTCCGGGCAAGCCTTTGGTGAAAATAGGCAACAAAACCATGATCCGGCGCGTATATGAACAGGCGCAAAAATCCAGCCTGCTCAGCGCCGTGATCGTTGCGACCGACAACGAACGCATTTTTGACCACGTACGGGATTTTGGCGGCAATGTCATGATGACCGACAGCCGACACCAAAGTGGTACCGATCGCTGCGCGGAAATTGCCAAAGCCATAGGCGAGTACGATCTGGCGATCAATATTCAGGGCGATGAGCCGTTTATTGATCCTACGCAGATTGATGCAGTAATCGAATTATTGGAACAGGGAGCGCCGATTGCAACTTTGGCCAAAAAAATAACCAAAAAAGAAGAATTATTTAGTCCCAACGTTGTAAAAGTAGTGTTTGAGGCTAATGGTAAAGCCTTGAATTTCAGCCGAACGCCAATACCTAACCTGAAAGAAGTGCCACAAAACCAATGGCTGAAAAAAGCCGACTTTTACAAACACATTGGTTTGTATGGTTTTCAAAACGCCACCCTCCAAGAGGTGACCGCCTTGCCTCAGAGCGCCCGCGAAAAAGCGGAATCGCTGGAGCAATTGCGCTGGCTGGAAAACGGCTACGCTATCTTTGTCCGTACCACGGATAAAGAAACGATCAGCATTGATACGCCGGATGATCTGGTAAAAATCAGGTTTTGACCGACTAAAACATAATCTTACCGGCAAATATCACTGCTGCCGAGGTGATGTTAAAGCATTGGACTGTAGGTGCAAATGTGTAAATCTGACCTTGTTGAAGGGGAACGGGTAAATGCCCTCTGTCAATCCGCATGTACGGATCTTCGATAAAAAACTGACAACTCTCGGATTATTAAATACAATAACATACAGCATCAGCAGGGCTACTTCTTTACGCATATTACAGAATTGCATACAACATGTAAATACGTGCCAGGAAGCCCTCTTTGCCTTAGGAGCGTTAAAATGTTTTATTGCTTGGGTGCAGCGTTAGTCGCTACTTTTTAGATGTGTTGTTCTGTGCAAAGATGAAAAAAATATTTTACATTCAAATGCCTTTCGTAAATATCTTACGGGAAAAGAGAAAAACAGTTGCACTATTTCCTGTTTTTTTTAATAATTTAGGCGTTAAGCTATGTTTAGTTATAGTTTTTATTTTTTAAAATTTGATTATCAATATATTACAGCAAATTTAATCGACAATACCCGCCTGACTACATCAACGCCCCACTTTATTCTCCCATTTCCATATTATGAAAGATATTAATAACATCTTCGTCTTCTTCCATTTTCTCAATCAGTTTGATAACATCTTCCACCTGTTCATCGGTCAGCTCTTTGGTATGAGTCGGGATGCGCACCAGTTCAGAGCTTTCTACTTCAATATTGCGTTCTTCCAGCGCTTTTTGCAAAGTGCCAAAATCACTAAAATTACAATACAGCACCAGCATATCATCTTCCTGTTTCATCTCTTCCAGCCCATGATCAATGAGTTCCAGTTCCAGTTCCTCCCGATCCGCGACACCAGGTTTTATCTTAAACACGCCTTTTCGGGCAAACATAAATTCTACCGAACCGCTGGTACCCAGTGAGCCGCCATATTTTGAAAATACATGCCGAACATTGGCTACGGTGCGATTAGTGTTGTTGGTTGCTGTTTCCACCATCAGGGCTACGCCGTGCGGAGCATACCCTTCGTATACGACTTCATCGTAGCTTTCGGCATCTTTCGACAAGGCTTTCTTGATAGCGTTTTCTACGTTTGCCTTGGGCATATTGGCAGCTTTGGCATTTTGCATAGCCAGGCGCAAACGGGCGTTGTAGTTGGGGTCTCCACCACCTTCCCTTACCGCAATTGCGATTTCCCGTCCAATCTTAGTGAACGTTTTTGCCATGTTTGCCCAGCGCTTCATCTTGCGCTCTTTCCGATATTCAAATGCGCGTCCCATTGCTTACATTTTTTGCGGTTGCAAAAATAGCAGTTCGGCGTCTAAAGTTCAAAGGTTCAAGGCTCAAAAGTTTTAGCATCTGCTATTCCTTTCAATGTAAAAGTGTCATTTAATAGGTTCTATATTGCTTCATGGATTCGATAAAATGCCATTTTGACACGCTGAAAACTGTTTTTTTGCTGACAAAAGTTCAATTTGACCAATCTGGCACTACAATTGACGATAGGCAGGCGAACGATATTCTTTCTTTCAAAACAAAAAACAACCTGATAATGAATAAGATTGCGATGAAACCGATCGGCGACCGCATTGTGGTGAAAATAGCTCCTGCCGAAGAAACGACCAAAGGCGGCATTATCATTCCGGATACAGCCAAAGAAAAGCCACAAAAAGGCGAAGTAGTGGCAGTAGGACCCGGTAAAGACGGCAATGTACTGAATGTACAAGTGGGCGATACTGTTTTGTTTGGCAAATACGCCGGTCAGAAAATTGAATTCGACGGCGAAGAATATCTCATTATGCGCGAAGACGAAATTTTGGTGATTCTTTAAAAACCTTCTCTCCTCACAATTTTAAACCCAAATTAAAAAACTGAAATATGGCTAAAGACATCACATTCGATAATAATGCCCAGGATAAACTCAAGAAAGGGATTGACAAACTGGCAAATGCTGTAAAAGTGACGCTCGGTCCTAAGGGGCGCAACGTAGTGATTCAGAAAAGCTTTGGCGCACCACAAGTGACCAAAGACGGGGTGACCGTAGCCAAGGAAATAGAATTGGCAGATCCTATTGAAAACATGGGTGCACAAATCATCAAACTGGCTGCCTCCAAAACTGCCGATGTGGCCGGCGACGGTACCACCACCGCCACCGTGCTGGCTCAGGCAATGATCACGCATGGTTTGAAAAACCTGACCGCCGGAGCCAATCCAATGGACTTAAAACGCGGCATTGATAAAGCGACCAAAATTGTGCTGGATGAGATCAAAAATCAGGCGGAGATCGTTAGCAATGATTTCGATAAGATTCAGCAGGTAGCCACGATTTCTGCCAATAACGACGAGGAAATCGGGGCGCTTATCGCGGATGCCATGAAGCGCGTAACCGTGGAAGGTGTCATCACCGTGGAAGAAGCCAAGGGCACCGAAACCTACGTAGAAGAAGTGAGCGGCATGCAATTCGACCGGGGTTATTTGTCTCCGTATTTTATGACCAACGCTGATACGCTGAAGGCAGAGTATGACAATCCTCTGATTCTGATCACCGATAAGAAAATTGCCAATCTGCAAGATATTCTCCCTGTTTTGGAAAAAGTGATCAGCACGGGACGTCCTTTGCTGATCATCGCCGAAGACGTGGAATCGCAGGCGCTTGGCACATTGGTTGTCAATAAACTGCGCGGTACGCTGAAAATCGTTGCGGTGAAGGCGCCTGGATTTGGCGATCGCCGCAAAGCCATGCTGGAAGACATTGCCATCCTGACCGGCGGAACCGTCGTCAGCGAAGAAAAAGGCTACGCGCTTGAGAAAACCACTCTCGATATGCTGGGGCAGGCTGAAAAAATCACCGTTGACAAAGACAATACGACCATCGTTGGCGGCAATGGCACTGATGAACAAATCAAATCCCGTGTCAACCAGATCAAGCAGCAAATTGAAACAACTACTTCCAGTTACGATAAAGAAAAACTACAGGAACGCCTGGCCAAGCTTGCCGGTGGAGTAGCCATCCTTTATGTGGGCGCTGCTACGGAGGTAGAAATGAAAGAGAAAAAAGATCGGGTAGATGACGCTCTCAGCGCTACGCGCGCGGCGGTAGAGGAAGGCATCGTAACCGGGGGCGGCGTAGCGCTGGTGAGAGCTATCTCGGCGCTGAAAAATACCAAGGGCGCCAACGAAGACGAAAATATCGGTATTGACATTGTGCGTCGCGCTCTGGAATATCCGCTTCGATTGATCGCCGAAAACGCTGGCATCGAAGGTTCGGTGGTGTTGCAAAAAGTACTAAACGGCAAGGGCAGCTTTGGCTACAATGCCCGAACCGATGTGTACGAAGACCTGAAAAAAGCTGGCGTTATTGATCCGGCAAAAGTAGTGCGCACCGCATTGGAAAATGCTGCTTCGGTTGCAAGTATGTTGCTGACTACTGAAGTGACTATCAATGAAAAGCCAAAGAAAAAGGCTCCAACACCTTCCCTCCCGGGCGGCGGAGGCATGTATGACGATGAATATTAATGAGAAATAATAATCATTGAAAGCCATCTATCCGTTGCCGGTAGATGGCTTTTTTAAGATCATTTACAAGTCATTTACCGAATAATCATAATCGGCTTGGTTTTGCACTGCTCAACCAATCGCTCGGTGACACTTCCAAACAGCAGCTTTTCAAATCCAGTGTGTCCTTGTGCTCCGACCACTAACAGGTCAGCCGAGTTTCCTTCCATGTAATCGCTAATGCGCGTTGCAATATTCAAATAATCGTCATCCACAAACACCGCATTGATCTCTTCGTCTGCCAGATTGTTTTCCTTAAGCATTTTTTCAAAGGCTTTCTTGGCCGATTCCATCAGTATCGCCCGAAAGCCCGAAGTTGGGGCAGTGCGCATGTAATATTTTTCCGGCGGCGCCTCCACGACGTGCAGTGTTTCTACATTGGCATCCGGTAGGGTATGGCTCAGGTGTACCGCAAACTGCAAGGCGCGCAGGGAATTGTCGGAAAAATCAAGTGGTACCAGGATGTGATTAGGTACAGCAGCGTGCTCAGTAACGAATAAAATACTGCAATTGGCATGCCGTGCCACCCGACGGGGCGTAATGCCACTTCCTTCACTTTCCTGTTTGTGACCAACGACTAACAAGTCTATTTCTTTCACTTTGATCCAGTGTAATATTTTATCATAAGGTTTTCCTTCGATGATCTCCACTGTCAATTCAATACCTTTCAGATCATCAAAAAATTCCTGCACATCGAGCGCGAGCTTGTCCCGCACTTTTTCATCTACCGGATATTCGGAGGAAAATAATTTATGGAATTCCACATCGGCGTTTTTTGGCACGGTGAAATCCGGCATAATATGCACAAAGTAGATTTTCTCAGTGCCCCATACAGCTTGCATGTCAGCAACGTATCGCAGTACCTGTTGGTCCATCGCTGACAAATCAAGTGCGACAAGAATGCGACGAAAAGTAGGTGTCATCATGATATGTGTTTTGATAAGAAACGCATGACTTATACCGAGTCATGCGTTTTGTTGTGCTTTGTAATAAAATATTCGATTTCCAAAGTTAAGTAGAAGCCAGCAATTCACATAACTGGTCTCGTGTACTTGAAAGAACCGAGATTCCGCACCTTCGAAGTTTGGCGGCAGCTAAACGACTACGCAAGCCATAAGTACTGTAAACAATAACCGGTTTATGCCACGCCTGAATAATGTCAATACTTTTTTCTATTTCGTCGTAAGGAATATTAACAGCATCTTTGATATGAAAGCCTACATACTCCGCCTCCGTGCGCACATCAATCACAATGGCGCCTTCCTGCAATACTTCTTTCACACTTCCACCTCCAAAGAGATTCATAATGGACATAAACCATTTTGCTTTCATTTACAATACTTTAACTTTTCGATAGTCGCGTTCTTCTTCCTCCGGCACATCCACGAAAGTCAATTTCAGAAGCCCGTTTTCGTATTTGGCTTCAATGTCTTCATGGGCTATATTCTCAGCAAGGTGAAAAGACCGCTCAAAAGAATTGTAATTGAATTCTTCGAGAATGTACTTAGAACCTTCCAGGTGCTCTGATTTGCTTTTTTCGCCTCGAATCGTCAATACGCCGTTCTTGACGATTATTTCCAGTTCGTCTTTCGTAAAACCAGGAACTGCCAATTCCAGTTCAAAGATTTTACCGCTTTTGCGAATGTTAGCGGGTGGCATTTCCTTGGTATAAGGAATATCAAACGCCGTTCTACCCAAAAAGTGATCAGGATCAATTAAATGAGCAAAATTTTCACCCATCCGCTCGAAAGCTTTATTTCTAATTTTAGGTCTCAACATGGCTGTATTTTTTAGGTTTTAACGATTGATCTTAACTTATTTTCAAATTGTAACTAATTCTCTGCCGATCAAATGCTGTTTATCACCCTAAGTTATTGATTTTTATCAATTTGGCTGACGCTGCGGTGTCCAATCAAACCGCCTGACTGAACAATCTGTCCGCCGGCTGCTTGCGCCAGAAATGTGCGTCGAGCGCCAGGCAAATATTTCGTACAAAGGGTTTGCCTCGCTCGGTTACTTTCAATTCAAACGGGAAACGCTCCACCAAGCCATCCTGATCCAGTGGCTCCAAACGCTCCAGCCCGGCATACAGGGCGTCGCACTGATCTTCCAGCCGATGCCAGGAAGTTTCGCCCTTGCACATGATATTCAAAATGTGTCGGCGCAAAACCCGATCTTCTTCGGTGAGCAAATGCCCTTTTACAATTGGCAGTTCGCCGCTGTCTACCAGCGCTCGATATGCCGCGATTGATTTTTCATTTTGAACAAAAGCGCCCCAGCTATCGCTGATGGAAGAAGCGCCCAAACCGATGGAAAGCCCTGTAAAATAAGGCGTATAGCCCATAAAATTGCGATGCATGGTGCCCGAGTTTCTGGCAATGTTCAACGCATCGCCCGGCAGGGCGAAGTGATCCATGCCGATCTCTAAGTAGCCAATGTCTTCGAACGACTTCCGACCAAGCTCGTATAACCTGCGTTTTTCTTTGCCTTGCGGCAAATCTTCCTCGGAATAGGCACGCTGGCTGGGCTTGATCCAGGGCACGTGGGCGTAGCTGTAAAAAGCGATTCGATCCGGTTTCATTTCAGCGATCTTTGCCATCGTCGAGCGAATATGCTCTGGCGTTTGTCGTGGCAAGCCAAATATTAGGTCGAAATTGATTGATTCATAACCCAGCAGTCGCGCCTGCGTTACTACGTCGCGCACTTCCTGCTCCGTCTGGAAGCGGTTGATAATGCGCAGAATTTCATCGTCAAAATCCTGCACGCCAATGCTCAGGCGATTGAAGCCCAGATCGCGCAGCGTTTGCAAATGCCCGAAGCTGGTGCTGTTGGGATGCGCTTCAAAACTAAAATCATGCCCCGCTGGTACTTCCACTGTTTGCAAAATGCCTTGTATCAGCATTTGCAGATTGGCAGGCGCAAAAAAAGTAGGTGTGCCGCCGCCCAAATGCAGTTCGCGCAATATCGGCTTCTCCGGGAACAACGAAAGATACATCGCCCACTCATGCAAAACCGATTGGATGTAAGGCATTTCTACTTCATGATTTTTTGTAATATGCTTATTGCAACCACAATAGGTGCAAAGACTTTCGCAATAAGGCAGATGGATATACAGACTAATCTCGCGATTCTGTTCAAAAGCAGCCAGCAGGCTTGATTTCCAGGCTTCCGGTGTAGGCGGCTCATGCTGCCAGTAAGGCACAGTCGGATAACTTGTATAGCGGGGTGCGGGAATATTGTACTTGTCCAATAATTCAAAATTCATGGTGTTTATTTTTGATTCTTCTCGCCAAAAGTAGGCAATTGCCGTTTGTCACGAAATGACCAAAATCATTGGAGCAAACTGACGCAAATGGAGACCGACGACAGATTTACAAAAAATCGCTATGTTTGGGCATTGAATGCTTCCAAAAATGAACGCATCTGCCGACATCATTATTCGTAATCATCTGCGCGCCGGCGACGTCGGGGCAATCGTGTGGCTTCATGGCTTACTGTACGGTCAAGAAAGAGGGTTTGATTATACTTTCGATGCATACGTAGCCGAACCTTTATCCCATTTTATCAAAAACATGACCCCCAGCGAGCGCATCTGGATTGTTGAAAAAAACGATGAGGTAAAAGGCAGCATCGCTATCGTAAAGGTATCAGAGACCCAGGCGCAACTGCGCTGGTTTTTGCTGCATCCCGATCTGCGCGGGCTGGGACTGGGCAAACGCCTCATACAAGCAGCTATGGATTTCTGCCGCGATGCAGGCTATCAATCCATTCAACTATGGACGATCAGCGAACAGGAAACCGCCATTCATCTGTACCAGTCTTTTGGCTTTCGCAAAACCTTAGGCGAAGACCGCACGCTCTGGGGCAGAACGGTGCACGAAGAAAAATACGAAGTTCAGTTTTTCTAAGCTTCTTTATTCAAATCGAATCGGCAGTTCGTAACGCACCTGCACCGGTTCACCCAGCGCATTTAAGCCAGGCTGAAACTGCGGCATATCCTCCACGATTTTCTCCACTTTCCCTTTGAGTGCCTCATCGAAGCTGGAACGTACCGATTCGACCGTTACCTGTCCATTTTTTTCGATAATAAAGACAATGCTCATCCTACCCGTCAAGCTACCGTTTCTATATTCCGGCAATCGCTTCAGAGATTGTTCCACATAACTACGAATGTTCGATTCTGTGCAGGAACGCAGCCGGGCTTGCTTATTGGAACGACAGCCTTTGTAGATCGGCGCGCGCGCCATATTTTTGAATTCGTAAACCGTTTCCGCCGGAGGTTGGGTATCTGCCGGCTTATCGTCGGGAGTGGCTGGGGTGATTGTCGTTGTTCCCGCGCCCCCTTGCGTATTCGGATTTGCGGATCGCTTCGGCTTGGGTTTTGGTTTCGGCTTGGAGCTGGCTGGCTTTGTTTGTACTTCGGCAATCGTTTCTTTGACCACCTCTTTATCGCTCACCGTCACCATGAATGTCTTTCGAGTGCCCAACGCATCTGTCAGCAGCACTTCGTGTTCGCCGGGCTGGATGCCATACTCGCGCTTGCTGAATATAGCTTCTTTTATATCCGTAAAAGACTGATTAGCAATTGCTTCACCATTCTTGCGCAAGGTCAGTTGTATCGGTAGGATCCCATTTTGAACTGAAAATATTAAAGAGTCTCCTTTTTGCAAAAAACTCAAAGAAAGACTCAATGAATTCAGGCGATGCTGCGCCGAATCAGCAAAATCGCTTTCAGGAAACATTTCCTGAAATTTGATCAACTCGGTAGAATCATTGGAATTCTTTATTTTTTCCCACTCGCCTGCTCCGGGGCGACTGGGTCCGAGGGTTACATCAGGATCAATAGGTTTTATAAATTGCGGTGCAAAATTCCACACTGCAATAAAAGCCAGCACCACGCCGGTCAGGATTGCTGCTGCCGCTGAGGTCGAAATTTTCTTTTTGGCGCTGCCCCCGCCAGTGGTGGCAGCAGCACCTCCATCCACGCCCGACAATTGCACGGTGTATCCGGCGTCGGCAAACTTTTCTTCCCCCGTTGACTCCGGAGCGGTGGCCACCACCTGCACCACTTCTTCCAGCACGATTTCTCTTTTGCGCTCTTTACCGTCCAAGATTTCGACAATCGAAATTTTGAGCAACAACGGAAACGTCCCTTCCAGCAAGGGTTTTACATAAAACAGCCACTCCGTAAAATCCGACTGGTCAATAAGTTGTATTTTTTCAGAAAAAGTGCGAATTGCGAAGGCCGGCTGTTCGTTCGGATCAATGATTTCCGCGGCCATCGTCTCCGCGATACGCACATCTTTGATCATATCATCCGCTTCTTTTGCTAAGTCCCGCATCAGAATTTTTTCGTCAAAAGCCACACGAATGATGCATTTCACCTCTTTTTGCAGCTGCATATGGTCAGGAATACGGTATAATACCTTGCCCGTTTTAGCTTCTTGCTCCGCTTTTTCTGCCAGTTCCTTAACAAAATCCTCTGCCTTCAAATCATTGATAAAGGCAAGCACCTGCTCTCGCAGTTTGTTGAATTCAATCTGCGCTTCGTCATCGCTCATCAGACTGCCGGTCCAGTTTTTGTGCAATTCGCGATAGCGCCCCTCGATCAGGATCACTTCGTTGTACTTGGGCACATCGGGAGGCATCGCATTTTTGAGCGCCTGAATGGCAAGATCAAGCCCCAGCCCGACTTTCTCCCGCAGATCTTTTTTTATTTCTTCAACAGGTTTCACAAATTAAAGAGGATTGTAGTGTTGTAAAAGTATTTTATTATATTGTGTAAGTGAGTGTTTCTAAAAATATAGTTTTTTCTGGTTTAAATCATTGATATTCAAATTATTAGTGCGTGGTGAATGGTAAATTTTTCGATGATTCACTGCTTAAAAGTGTGAGGTAATGTTTTCGTGGACTATAAAGTTAATCGAATGTAAGAATTTTTGTACAAAAATCACGACCAAAATAAAAAAAATTACGGCGAACTTATTAATCATCCAAATTTATAATGGTTTAAAAACCATGTTGGAAGCGGTTTAATTTCGCCTGTTAAATCCTTCCCAGAAATCATTACTTTTACACCAACAACAAATATCGAATATCGAATATTCAATATGTTTAAAATTTGGATACCTTCGAGAAACAATTTTCTGCCATGGAGGCATTTTGTTTCCAAAACAGAGGCACTGGAATGATGAATAATTGGAAAATAATCAAATTTTAATGTAGCTTTTCCATTTTTCCATGACTCCAGCATTTCATACTTTCTGACGGTTGAAAATTTAGTTGTTGAGAATCAAATGTTCAAACAATTTTTAAATATATTCTAACATCCAGCACATGGCACTGATCAAAAGTGTACGCGGCTTCACTCCGCAATACGGCGATAATTGTTATTTCGCAGAAAATGCAACGCTGATCGGCGACATTATCATGGGCGACCATTGCAGCGTATGGTTTCAGGCGGTGGTACGCGGCGATGTCAACAGCATTCGCATGGGCAACAAGGTCAACATTCAGGATGGCGCGGTGATTCACGGCACTTTCGAGCGGGCGGCTACCACCATCGGCAATAATGTCTCTATCGGGCATCGTGCCATCGTTCACGGTTGCACCCTACACGATAACGTACTCATTGGCATGGGCGCGATTGTGATGGATCATGCAGTGGTGCAGAGCAATGTGCTCATTGCCGCCGGCGCGGTGGTACTTGAAAATACTATTTGCGAATCGGGGCACATCTACGCGGGCGTGCCTGCCAAAAAAGTGAAAGCGCTAAGTCCCGAAAAATTCCAGGATTCCATTGAGCGGATCGCCAATGCTTATATCAAGTACGCCGGGTGGTTCAAAGAAGCCGACCCCGATACAAATGTGTAATTATCGCCGGCTCAGATACACGCCCAAAAGAATCAGCCCCATGCCCAGGAGATGGTAAAATTCGATGGTTTCGCCATCGAGCAAGCCCCAGAGCAGAGCGACGATGGGCATAATGTACGCTACAGTGGAAGCAAAAACTGGATTGGTATCCTGGATAAGTTTGAAAAAAATGATCGTTGCCAGCACCGTGCCCACCAGCGCCAGAAAAGCGACATACCCCAAACCCAGCAAACCCTGCGGATGCGTAGTCAGCAC
>CAZQTF010000014.1:0-22778 GCA_964596135.1 uncultured Saprospiraceae bacterium
AAATAATCCCATTTGACAACTGCTTTCCAGACATAATTACTCAATTCAAAAGATACTTCATAAGCATCTATTTGCTCAATTGTTAGATAGTTCATTGTATAAATTTGTTATTTATGGCAATATTTAACGGAAATTAGTTTCTTATAAAGTACAGCCATGTATCAATGAAACCATGAAGCCGTGAAACAAGGAATCACTGAAACAAGGAAACACTGAAACCAGGAATCACTGAAACACATTTTGTTTTACAAAAATAAACATTTTGGTCGGAGAAAATTCTTAGAACAGGAACTATTGTCCCGAAGATTTGTTTTTTCTGATAATTTTAACCATTTTGAGCGATCGAAATCAGAAGAGATGGAAACAATACGACAAAAGCAAGTAGGTGAACTGATCAAGCGCCATTTCAGTATGGTGCTGCAAGCTGAAGGAAGTTATATTTACGGTGCAGATGTGATGGTATCGGTGACGAATGTAAAGATGACACCCGATTTTAGTCTTGCCAAAATTTACCTGAGCGTTTTTAATACCGAAAACAAACAGGCGACGATCCTGGAAATGGAAGACCAGATTGTGCGCTTGAAACAATCCTTAGCTGCCCGCATTCGCAAGCAAATTCGCAGAATCCCGGAAATTGCCTTTTATTTGGATGATACGATTGATGAAATGTATCGGATCAATGCCATGTTTGATCGGTTGCATAAAGAAAATCAAATGGGCGCCGGTGAAGTGGATCAAAGTGAATAATCTCTGAAGCAGGGAGAATTTCATTACGCTAAGGTAAATAAAAATACCGGCAAGCAAAATGCCGATCCAAAGATGTATCTGTAACATGATAATTTCGGGCTTCTATAATTTTTGTTATTATTTTTGTTGCTCAATCAATGGTGATGCCAATCCTATTTTAGTGCCTGTTTAGCTCCAATTAATCGTGATGTCCGAATTCCACAAGCATATAGAAGCAGGTGACCTGTGTATTTCTGGCTGGCTGGATACTTGTGAATTGGAAGAAGATAAGCCCTTCGCTCTCCTTTACAAAGCTAAAGGCGAGCAGGGGTAAGGATTGATTTTTCTGAGCAGATTAAATAAATCGAATGCAGAGGTGGTTGTACCTGTATGTAGCAAAAACAAAAAATGCCAATTTAATTAATTGGCATTTAGATATTTGTGATTATTTGGTGATTCGGCTGGGATTCGAACCCAGGACCCATACATTAAAAGTGTATTGCTCTACCGGCTGAGCTACCGAATCGAAGTGCTTTTTCAAAAAGCGTTGCAAAAATAGGTTATCTTTTTCAAAATTTCAAGGTATGGGAATTTTTTTTCTAAAATTTTATCATTTTAAACAGTATGATATTAAAAAAGTTTCATAAAATTTTAAAAATCAATTTTTTCGGCAATTGGTGGAATTGCCGTGGCAATGGCTTGTAGAAAAGCATGCTGATCGAGGAAATTAGGTAATACTTGCGTTGCGCCCAGTTTTATGAGTGCATCCGGATCGTTGTGGCGGCGGATGCCCACAAAATCCATCCTCAGATTTCGGGTGGTCAGTACATCCCAGATCGCATCGCCTACGTACACGATTTTGCGAAAGCTGCCGTGACGCTGGTGCGCCAGATGCAACACTTCCTCAATGATCGCTTCGCGAGTAGTCTTACCGTCCGCGCCGCTGACCAGCATAGCATGAGATGGAATACCCACGTGCTGTAGTTTGATGTGCGCCGGACGCTGCCAGCCGCCGGTGGCTACTGCCAGTACATATTGTTCGTCTGCCATCAGTCGCTTGAACAATGCTGTGGCGCCGGGAATTTCATAATAGTCAACCGGGCGTAGTTGTCGGTTTTGTTGTAATTGCTGAAGATAAATCGCTTCAAAGTGCCACATTTCTTCCGGTGTTGCTTCCCGGTCAAAATGCTGTTGAATGACGGTGTTAAAAATAGTAGTATCGGTCACGTGGGGGTAGCGTCGCCAGTCAATTGTTGGGAAACGTTTGCCGTATAATTGCTCGTAGGTAGCGGCAAAGCAGCGACTGTCGGCATAATCATTGCACTGTACCAGGGTGCCATCCACGTCGAAAATGAGTAAAGTCATGTTTGTAATGCAAATGTTTATTGGTTGAACGGTAAAGCGGGGTAACGGGTTTAAGGGAATCAGGGCGTCTTTGTCAAAATTCAAATTTAAGCTGAATACCGTCCATCTGGCTTTCTTTTTGCAGATTGGATACAGCGATGCCCAGCAATCGTACGGCGCCCAGTTCTGCTTCATTGCTACCAAGCAATTCATGGGCTACGGCAATCAGGTCTTCCAGATGGGTTATTTCGCTGGCAAAGGACTTGCTGCGGGTATTCATTTTAAAATCCGCCGATTTGATCTTGATCGTGACCGTGCGACCAAAATTATCGGATTTTTGCATGTATTCAAATACGATGCCTGCCAGGTAGGTTAGTTTTTCTTTCATTTCATTGACCTGGTTCAGGTCATCACTAAAGGTACGCTCGGCGCCAATGGATTTGCGGATGCGGTGAGGATTGACCTCGCGCTCGTCTTCGCCGCGCACTATGCGATAGTAATGCCGCCCTACTTTGCCAAAACGCTGCACCAGCGCTACCTCCGACCACAACTTGAGATCAGCGCCAGTGTGAATGCTCATTTTTTTCATTTTTTCGGCGGTTACCCTGCCGATGCCGTGAAATTTTTCGATGGGCAATTGATCAATGAACGCCTGGGCTTCTTCCGGTACGATCACTTTGATGCCATTGGGTTTGTTTATATCAGAAGCAATTTTTGCCAAAAATTTATTGTATGATACCCCCGCCGAAGCGGTCAGTTGTGTCTCTTCCTGAATGCGGCGGCGGATTTCCTGGGCGATTAGCGTTGCCGATTTTACCCCTTTTTTGTTTTCCGTTACATCCAGGTACGCCTCATCGAGCGAGAGAGGCTCCACCAGGTCGGTGTAATCCAAAAAAATATCCCGAATCTGATGCGATACCTGCCGATATACGTCGAAGCGCGATTTTACAAAAATCAAATCCGGGCATTTGCGTCGTGCTGTGATACTGGGCATAGCAGAACGCACGCCAAATCGTCGCGCTTCGTAGCTCGCTGAAGCTACCACGCCTCGCTTACCGGAGCCACCTACCGCTACGGGTTTACCCTGCAACCTCGGATTGTCGCGCTGCTCAACCGAAGCGTAAAAAGCATCCATGTCAATATGTATGATTTTGCGATGCATTTTATGTACGGACATGTTTATCGTGCACAAGAGTTAGCGGAAGCTCCCGCTTATACAACGTTTTGGCAGCCGTTTTTTTCAAACGAATCTATTTTGCGTTTCACTTTTTGGGATTTGATTTTTACGATTTGAAAATTTTTCACAGACTTTTTTGTGCAAAAAGAGGTAATAATAATTTGTAAATCAATGCTTTCTTATTTTTAGAAGCAATGTGTTTTTTGAACAAGTTTTGAAATATGTATTTTCCTTTTGATTCAAAAAAAATCATTTTTGTAGAGTGAATTAAAAGATTTAAAACCCAGGCATATGAGGACGTTCAAAGCAAATGCCATTGATTTTTTGCGACATCTTCCATTATTCAAGGAATTAAATGACGCAGAACTACATCAGTTGGAGGCAATAACTGAGCACACGGTAGTCCGGAAAAATACCTACGTTTTCAGGTCGGGTGATGCTGCCGATGCCGTGTATATTCTCGTAAAGGGTATTATCAAGATTGGCAATGAAGCAGAAGATGGCAGAGAAGTGATCAAGCATATCTTGCACCCGATGGCGATTTTCGGGGAGTTGGCGCTGGCTGGAGAGCTAAAACGTCAGGATTGCGCTCAGGCAATGGAAGAGGTGCAATTGTACCGGATTTCGGTGGCAGAGTTTCAGAAATTAATGCAGGGCAATTACCGCTTGTCCATGAGCGTGCTGACGATGATCGGCGGCAGGCTGAAGCGTGTAGAAGACCGACTGGAAGCGCTCATGTTTAAAGATGCCCGCGAACGCATCATTGAATTTCTGCTCGATTCTGCGCAAAAACAGGGCAAACGCGTTGGGTATGAAACGCTGATTAAGCATTGCTACACGCAGCAGGATATTGCCAATATTACCGGCACTTCGCGTCAGACGGTGACATCGGTGCTCAATGACTTGAAGAAATCGAATCTGATTTATTTCAATCGCCGCAGCATCCTCATCCGGGACATGGCAAAGCTGGCGTAAGCAGCGTTTCCTGAAATCGGAGATAACTGATGTCTTGAAAAATTTTAAAACCAATCAATTTTTTGTAAATAAAACGGGCGTTATTTGAAATTTCGACCGGCGTCGAAGTAAATGAATATTGCTGATTGTTACTTGATTGATTATAAATTGTATTTATTTTAATAAAATTTATCCGCCAATTTAAGTCGGCACGAAAAAAACAGGCACATTTATTGATACTATTGCAAAAGAGCTTTCTGTATGGTGCAGGAGGCTTTTTTGTTTGGCCTGCTTTTGCGTTGCAAAAAATGCAGAATTGTAACCGCAAATTTTAAAATAAATATCCATGCAGACCTTGATCTTCCGCGCTTACCGCGAAAACGATTTTTCTGAGTTGGAAGCCATGATTATGGAATTATATGCGATGGACAACGCCACGACCGTTGGCGCCATGACGCATGAACAGATTGCGCGTACCGTGCAGACAATGAGCACCCAACCCGAAGTTGGCGACATTGTGATGTTTGATATCGCTGGCGAAGTGGTGGGGTATGCCATCCTCACCTGGTTTTGGAGCAACGAATTTGGTGGTCGGATGCTTGTCATTGATGAACTTTTGGTCAAAGAAAATCACCGCAATCGAGGCATTGCCACGCGCTTTTTTGAGTGGTTGTTTGCAGAGCGTCGTTATGGCGAAATGGCTTACGAATTGGAAGTCGGCGCCAAGCGCCCGGATACGATACGCTTTTATGAGCGGCAGGGGTTTGGTCCGTTCAAGACAAAACATCTTTTCCGTAAGGTTTGATCGAATCAGAATGACGGGCGGTGCCTTGGAAGAAGCATTTATCAATTGATAATCAGAAAATTAGTGTACCTTTGTGATCTTTTCTCCTTATGGGGTCGAGCCATGCAGCATAAAACACAAAACAGATTGAGAAACAGTACTTAGCGTAAAATATCAGGTGATTCATACGAGTTGTTCACAGTTTTGTACATTTGCCCCGCAAGATTTCAAAATAGGTATAATTTTACAAGGAAATGCAAGATAAATTTGTTCGGATAGGTGTTTTTTATGATGGCAATTATTTTCTACACGTTAGTAATTATTATAATTATGACCATCCTCGCCGCAAAAGGCTCAGTATAGCCGGCTTGCATGAGTTTATCCGCTACCAGATTGCTCAGGAAGAAGATGCCGATATGCGCCTCTGCCAAATTGTGGATGCCCACTACTTTCGGGGCCGGCTGAATGCCCAGGAAGCTTCGCAGCGTGGCAATGTGCTGTATTATGATCGTGTTTTCGACGACATCCTCATGTCGGAAGGCGTTACCACGCATTATCTGCCTTTGCGTAACTTCGGCGGACGCCGTGAAGAAAAAGGCATTGACGTATGGCTCGCGCTGGAAGCTTTTGAACTGTCGGTGTACAAAAAATTTGACGTGCTGGTGCTCATCGCTTCCGATGGAGATTACGTGCCGCTGGTGCGCAAACTTAATACGCTCGGTACCCGGGTAATGGTCATGAGTTGGGACTTCGAGTACTCTACGCTTACCGGTCAGAACCTAATCACCCGCACTTCGCAAGACCTGCTCGAGGAAGTGTCTTACCCGGTCGCTATGCATGAAGTGATTGACAATCGCCTGAAACGCAATGATCCGCTTATTAATAATCTCTTTGTGCAAACCGAAAGCAAAAAGCCGACGGTTTCTGCTGAACAAATGACGGTCGCTCCGGAGGAAGATTCAGAATTCGACGATGAGGTTCGCT
This sequence comes from uncultured Saprospiraceae bacterium, assembly GCA_964596135.1. Taxonomy (GTDB): domain Bacteria; phylum Bacteroidota; class Bacteroidia; order Chitinophagales; family Saprospiraceae; genus JADJNW01. The sequence goes on from CAZQTF010000014.1 coordinate 5,970, forward strand.
ACGGCGAAATTCTGAGTATGAAAAACGGTTATGGTTTTATCAAATATCCGCCCAATAATCTTTTCTTCCATTATTCAACCGTTATGGACATTGACTTCAACGAACTGCGCGAGGGGGATCGCGTGCGCTTCAATATTACCAAAGGTGATAAAGGCGACTTCGTTGCCATCAATGTACGCCTCACCGAAATAGAACAAGAGTAAATAATTCAGAGGAAGTTTCTTCGAAATTGCATAGAAAATCCTATACGATGTGAAAGCCAAGATCAAAATTCCCGCTCTGATTATTTTGACAGCCATTATTGGCTGGATGAGTTATGAACTGTATGCCCGCGCGCAGGCGCAATTGCTGTGGGGGTACCGCCCGCTGTTGCTGTTGCTGGCAGGTTGGATGCTGATCGCCTTGCTGATATACCAACCGAATCGCTTGCTCGGATACGCCACGCTCAGCGGTTTCTTGCTGGGTTTGGGTTTCCCCGGTTGGCTACCCTTGCCTTTTTTGGTATTTGGCGCATTGGTACCTTTACTTTTTATCGAAAGACACATTGCCACGAATTACCATCGTGCCAAACCGGGTATGATGTTTAAATACAGTTGGCATACATTTATCATCTGGAATATTCTTAGCACGTGGTGGATCGCTAACAGTTCGCTGGTTGCCGGAATTTTTGCAATTGTGGCGAACAGTCTGTTGATGACGATTCCTTTTGTGCTCGCGCATCAGACCCGCCAGGTGATGACACGCCTGGGCTATGCACCGCTTATCGCTTATTGGCTGGTATTTGAATACCTGCATTACAACTGGGAATTAAATTACCCCTGGCTGACCCTCGGCAACAGCTTTGCGCAATTCCCCGCCTTTGTGCAATGGTACGAATATTCCGGGGTGCTGGGTGGTTCGCTTTGGATCCTGATCGCCAACATACTTATTTTTGATGCGATAAAAAAGCAGCCGAATTTCCGAGTGGCTTTACTTCGTTTAGTAGCTTTGATGGCAATACCGATCGCCTTCTCGCTGTATCAATATTTTACTTTTGTGCCTTCCGGCAAAAACATAGAAGTGGTCATCGTGCAGCCGAATTACGAGCCGCATTACGAAGAAAACAACGTGCCCGAACCTGTAAAACTGGAACGCTGCCTTGAACTGGCGTCGCAGCAGGTTTCCGAAAGTACCGACTTTCTGATCTTTCCCGAAGCGACCTTTGGCTTTGTCGAAACGCATCAAATAAATGATTACACTACTTTCCAGCGCTTACGCGAATGGATGAAACCATACCCCAAGCTGCATATTATCAGCGGGGTGAATGCATATCATATTTTTCAACCCAGCGAAACCCCTTCTGCTGCCTCTCGCACCGATACGAGTCAAACTGGCGAAATCATCCGGTATGAAGTTTTTAATGCGGCAATCCAACTCAGTCCCAACAGCCAGCAAGTACAATTACACAAAAAATCGAGGCTGGTGCCAGGACCAGAGAGCTTTCCTTTCAAGCGATTGCTGGCATTCCTCAAACCAGTGGTACAGCGGTTTGGCGGCACGACTGCCGGCTTGGGTACTGAGCTGCAGCCGGTCGTTTTCGACAATGGAACGGCGCGCCTTGCACCACTAATCTGCTATGAATCAGCTTTTGGCGAGTACGTCACTGATTTCACCCGTCGCGGCGCCGAAGCAATCTTTACTATGACCAACGATGGTTGGTGGGATAACACCGCCGGGCACCGCCAGCATCTGGCTTTTGCTTCGCTTCGCGCCATTGAAAACCGCCGGGGCATGGCCCGCGCCGCCAATACCGGGATCTCGGCTTTTATCAGTCCGCGCGGCGATCTGCTGCAACCAACCCGTTACAACGAGCCTGCCACTATCAAAACATCCCTTCCGATTCATTCATCGCCGACATTTTATATGCAATGGGGCGACATGATCGGCCGGCTTTCTCTATTTGCTGCCGCTATCTTTGTACTGAATGTATTTGTGCAAAGCATCGTCCGAAAAGAGTAAAGCAATTTTCTTTTTTAAATCTAATAATCAATATCCACAAGTTGTATTTTTTATTTTAGACTATCCTAAAAAATATTTTTGAATTTTTGAAAAATATTTCTATTTTTGAATTTGAAAAACCGAACGTTCAAAACGTATCCACGTCTTTTTTTTGGGGATATTTATCAATAAATGCAGTAACGCATGTTGGATATTTTTCAATACGAATGGGCGGTACGCGCTTTGATTGCATCTACGCTGGTCGGGCTGATGTGCGGCGTACTTGGTAGCTTTATTGTGTTGCGCAACATGTCACTCATCGGCGATGCACTGGCGCACGCTATCTTGCCGGGCGTTGTGTTGGCATTTGTAGTAGTAGGATACAGCGCACTGGGTTTTTTTACTGGCTCGGTGCTGGCGGGACTGCTCGCAGCAGCAGGAATCACCTGGATTCAGCAGAATGTAAAAACCAAAAACGACGCGGCAATTGGTATTGTTTTCACGGCGATGTTTTCCCTCGGCGTCATGGGTATTTCCTGGATCAGCAAAAATGAGGGCGTGCACCTCGATCTGAAAGATTTCCTCTTCGGCAATGTACTCGGCGTTGCCAATCAGGATTTGTACCTCACCGCCGGCGTGACAGCGTATGTGCTGATCAGTATCGTAGTATTTTATCGTTATTTGTTTGTCACTACTTTTCAGCCTGTTGTGGCAGAAACGATGGGCATTTCCGTGAAAATGATCCATTATTTTCTGATGCTGCTGCTATCCTTTGCGGTAGTCGCATCCCTGCAAACGGTGGGCGTTATTTTGGTTGTGGCGATGCTGATCACTCCGGCATCAACGGCGTTGCTTTTGTCCAACCGACTGAAAGTCGTGTTGATCCTTTCGGCATTTTTGGGCTTGATTTCGGCGTTTTTGGGCTTGCTGGCTGCTATTTGGCTGGAAACGACACCCGGACCGGCAATGGCGGTAGTGGCAACCATTTTGTACCTCCTGGCTGTTTTTTTTGCCCCTCAAAAAGGATTGATTTTCAAATTATTACATAAAAAGCGGCTGCGGCGTCGCATCCATCAGGAAGATATTCTCAAACAAAGTTTTCGACTGCAGGAAGAGGGCGCTGACCTATCAGAAACTGCCCTGCTCGATCGCCTGGGCATTCGTAAACGGCTGATAAAGAAAGGTGTGGCGCTACTCCGTCGTCGTCAATTCATCGAACGCGATCGCCTGGCGCTGACCGCTAAAGGCACAGAGGAAGCCCAGCGACTGGTGCGCGCGCATCGGTTGTGGGAGACCTATCTGGCGGATAAAATCGGGCTGGATGCAGAAAAAGTACACGATGAAGCCGAACGTTATGAACACCTCCTCCCCGAACATTTGCTTGATGAGGTAGATGAATCGCTGGGGTACCCCACGCTGGATCCGCATGGAGAGCCTATTCCGGGTAAAATCGGGTTGCCGGATTTTCCACTCAGCCGACTGGCGGTGCAGCAACAGGCAAAAATCGCAACCCAACAGGTCAACGAACACATCGAGGCACAGCTTTGGCAAATGGGGATCACGCCGGAATCCGATTTCACTATAAAAAGTAAAGACCGACATAAAGTTGAAATTCAGGCGGGCAGTAAAAACATCGCGTTGCCGTTGGAACTCGCCAGGCAGATCAATGTACAGCCTTAAAAGATAAATAAGCGAACATTGTCAATTGTTACTTGCTGACTTTAAGTTGCTTGTCGTTAATTATTTAAAAATTTTATAGTGCTTTTTGCTACTTGCTCCTTGCTTTTCGCAAGATAAAAAATTGATAATAAAAACTTTAAATACGTTTATTTTGTCAAAAAGGTGGTCAAAGTATTATGATTTAAAATGCCTTTTGTATTGAAGCTGAAAAGATTGTGAAATAATTATTTTTAATGATTTTATGAAATTTTTATTAAATAAATAATAAAGAGGATTTTGAATAAATATCGCCTGCATCCTGATGGTTTAGGCTCCCGCTGATATTTTTACGGGCAATTTTTAATCAGCACTTGTCCCAAAATCTATATAGTTTTATTTGCGCTAAATAGTTGATTTTGAATGCTTTATAATCAAAGCAAAGGTAAATTATCAATGAGCAATTGCTCATTGGCTTATTTTTATTATTTTCGTAAAGAACTGACTCGCCCGAATTTCGTCGTCTGGTTGTAATTTTACGCTGCCAATATTCGGATGTCATGGGTGTTTTCTTAGTCAGTAATTGCTGATTATGAAGAAGTTATTTATTTTTTTTGCGATCATTTTATCAATTACCCGAATAGACGCGCAACTATTCAGGGCGGGTACCTACAATTTGTACGAAGGTATTTCCAAAGGCTTGATCAAAGCGGTAGCAACAGACAGTATAGGTTTTGTGTGGGTGGCTACGGATGAAGGGCTGATCCGTTTTGATGGCAAAAACGCTGTTTTTTTCAAAGATGCCTTGGTGGGTGGTTTTGCCAAAGGCTTTCTGAAGACCAAAAGCCAGGCGCTGCTGGTGGTGCATGACTTTGGTGTCACCGAGATCATGAGTTTGCCCGATACCACTTATTTCCGCAGGATATTGCCGGGGGGCAATGCTGATTTTGACAATAAGTTATTCTATCCCAAAAGTTTATATGAAGATAAAAATAAGAATATCTGGATTGGCGAGGTCAGGTCGGTGGTTCGTTATCAGAAGGGGAAGATAAAAAAATATCGTTTCAAATCCGGTACAAACAGTGGAAGCATCTACCGGAGCTTTTCTTTTGCCGAGGATGCCTCCGGCACATTGTGGGTCGTGTCATTCGACGGAAAGCTATTTTATCTAAATACCCAAAGGGATGCTTTCGAGGAGGTCGAAATACCATTTTCTCTGTCGGGAGCGGGAAGTTTTATTAAAATAAAAAACAATGTATTTTGGATTGGTACACAGGATGGAATATATGAATTGGAGTTAGATGCGCAAAAATTGATTTCCTGGAAACGCCTGTTGGGTTCGCCCAAAGCGATTTCTTCTGCTCTCGCCATCAGTGCGGACGAAGTTTTCCTGGGTACCTGGTCGGATGGATTGCACAAAGCAACGACACAGCGCGGAGCTATGCGTTTTGAAAAAGTAGGTGATTTGCCCTTTCAGGACGTTTTGGGGCTTTCCTACAGCGCAAACACGGGTTTGTGGGTAGTGGGAGGAGAAAATATTGTGTCCTTTATGCCCGGGTTTTTTAGGGAAATAGCACTGGGTAGCTCGGGGGCAGCGATCGAGGCAATCGGGCAAATGCCTGATAGTACGGTAGTGGTAGCAACTTTTGAAGAACTTTCGTTTATAAAAATAGACCGGCACAATCTGAAAACTAATATTTTCAGCATTCCGATTGACATTGCGCCCACCGCTTTACTATGCGAATCCAACCAAATCTGGATCGGCACCCTCGACGGGAAATTATATCTTTATGATATTCGGCAAAAAAGCCTGGAACCGGTGCCGGAGATAAGCGCCAGCAGTCATCCGATTTCCAGCATTATCAAAGATAAAGCCGGCAACATCTGGATCAGCGGCAATGCGACGCACGGCTTAATTCGAATTACGCAGGACCGTCGGTTTCATTTTTACAAAAAAAACGGGCTGACCGGCAGCCGCTCGTTGTACGAAACCAAATCGGGCGTACTGTTCGTTGGCGGAAGCGCACCTGATGCTTTTTTATTCCATTATCTTCCGTTGGCGGACACTTTTAACAATGTTAGTGTGCCGCTAAACTTCAGGGTCAAAGAACATTTCACGGTAGAAGATATTGCCACCGATCAGGATGGCGCTCTGCTGTTGGCTACGTCGGATGGGCTGCTGAAATTTCATTTGTGGGCGGCGGATCAGGGGAATAACCGCGTAGAGCGGATAGACCTCAAAAAGGTACCCCTCAACGAATCCATCAAAGCACTTGTTTTGGATAATGACGGCATACTTTGGGTAGCGACTGCCAGCGGACTTGTTGCCTATGATGGCTATGCATCGTTATTGTTCGACCGATCGAGTGGTTTGTCGAGCAATAATTTTACTTATCGGGGTTTGCTGTTTGATGATGATCATAATTTCTGGGTGGGAACTTCTAAGGGCTTGGAGCTTTTTCAACGGAACCAATCGCAAAACAGCATCACGCCAAAACCCGTTTTTACCGCTCTGAAAATTAATGGAATTCGACGCCGGCTGGATATGGACAATAAATTCAGCATCCCTGCCCATGCCAATATGGAACTGGAGTTTTTGGCGTTGTCTTTTCCTTCAGACAGACTTCAGTACCAAACTCGCATAATCGGGCGAGACACATCGGAATGGTCGGCGCCGCAGAGCCGTTCCAATATTATTCTTTCCTCTTTGCCCCCCGGTGAATACATTTTACAAGTCAGGGCGCAGCAGCACGGCGGCTTTCTGTGGAGTACGCCCCAGTCCTTCTCTTTTATCGTAGTCAAATCCTGGTACCAGACCTGGTGGGCTATTTTGTTGTTTGGGGGCACGTTTTTATTACTATTGGCGGGTGCTGTACGCTTGTACAACTGGCGATTGCTACAGCAGAAAAAACATCTGGAAGTAATTGTAGAGGCAAGGACCGGCGAAATAAAAGCACAACAGCAAAAGATCATTGCGCAAAATGAAAAGTACCGCCAATTAAAGGAAAAACAGCTCCAGGAACAGATTGAGTACAAAAACAAGCAGTTGGCGATTTACACACTCCACTTGATTCAGAAAAATGAGTCTTTGAAGGAATTGCAGTTGGAAATTAATAAAGCCATTCGCCAAGACGGCAGGAAAGACAAAGCGGAATTGCGGCATTACCTCTCTCTGATTGATTACAGTTTCCGAAAAGATGACGAATGGGAAAAGTTCAAGCTTTACTTTGAGAGTGTACACGTCGGTTTTTTCGAAAATCTGTTGAAATTGCATCCCAACCTGACCCCGCAGGAGTTGCGGCTGTGCGCACTTATCCGGCTGAATTTGTCCATCCAGGAATCGGCTACGGTGTTGGGCATTTCTCCGGAAAGCGTGAAGAATGCTCGTTTTCGCCTGCGCAAAAAAATGGAATTACTGACGCCGGAAACCTTAGCCGATCACATCATGCAGTTTTGACTATCGAAATGATGGCGGATGTTTTTTGAAAACGCCTGTTCAAATTTTAAACAATGCCGAACGTGTTTATAAAATAATGATTGACACTTGAGTTTTTCAGCATATCAGCAAATTAACCCATTTAAAATCAATCTTTCCGTAAAAATTGTCGCCGCAATAATAGCCGTCATATCAATAGTTGTATTGTCCGTTATTTTCGTAGGAAAATTGCCAGCCGGAGAGACTCTGCCCGATTTCAGACTAAATTAATTTGATATTCAGATATTTAAATGATTATCTTTGTGAAAGAACATTCAAGAACTGCTTTTTATCACCGCTAACTTGTCAAATTGTTGACAAAAATCACCTTCCTTTCGGTTATGCCTCAATTTTTTGATTTTCAGTTTATTATCTGGTTTTGATTACTTTTTGCAAACCCAAAAAAGTTTGTTTTGCCAGCTACAGGGATTATTTTTGAACAGCATCATTTTTACCCTAAGTCTTGTGAGGCGAGAGGTAAGATGTTGCTCAATATTTAATTCACCTAAACTGAATGTGTAGTTTATGAAACTAAGACTCAACCATTTTTCTAGATGGTTTGTAGTGATTGTTGCGTTGTTTTTGTACAACGCCATGCTGGCACAGCGTACCATTACGGGTACAGTGACCGACGCGCAAACCAAAGAGCCTCTTATTGGCGCCAACATTCTTGTTGTTGGTACAAGTACCGGTACCATTTCGGATATAGATGGAACCTACTCCTTGCAAGTTCCTGACGGATACAGCGTACTGGAATTTTCTTACACTGGTTATGCTTCTCAGCGTATTACACTTGGCGCTTCCAATATCGTGGATGTGGGTCTTGCCGCAGGCGAAATATTGGAGGAGGTCGTCGTGATTGGTTATGGTACCGTGAAAAAAGAAGATGCCACTGGTGCGGTTAATGCTATTTCTAGCAAAGATTTTAATCGGGGTGCTATCGTATCGCCCGATCAGTTAATTACGGGTAAGGTCGCTGGTGTGCAGATTACCTCCAATAGTGGCGAGCCGGGAGGGCAAACCTCCATTCGTATTCGCGGCGGTACTTCTGTCAATGCCAGCAACGAACCCCTGTACGTGATAGATGGGGTTCCTATTGACAATGCTCCTCACAATCCGGGTGGTTTTTCCAGTGGTCGTAACCCGCTCAACTTCCTCAACCCGAACGATATCGAAACTTTCACTGTTTTGAAAGACGCTTCAGCAACTGCTATTTATGGTTCCAGAGGCGCCAATGGCGTGGTTATTATCACAACTAAAAAAGGGAAAGCTGGTGAAAGAAGCCGCGTAACGTATGATGGCTATTATACCACCGCCAACCTGGCGGGTGAACCCGATGTCTTTAGCGCCGCAGATTTCCGAAATGTGGTGACATTTAAAGCCCCGGAACGGCTGACAATTCTGGGTAGCAACAATACCAACTGGTTTGACGAAGTAACGCAGACTGCCAGTGGTCATAGCCATACCGTGAGCTTTACCGGCGGTGGCGAAAACATGGGCTATCGCCTTTCGGCAGGTTATCAAAATTTGGAGGGGGTGATTCGCGCATCAGAAACAGAACGCACCAACTTTTCACTCAACTACAACCATGCTTTGTTTGATAACCGACTCACAGTTAATGCCAATGTGAAAGGTTCTTATACCAAAGACCAGTACGATCCGGGCGTAGTAGGCTCTGCTTCGAGCTTCGACCCAACGCAGGCAGTATACGATCCAAATAACAAGACTTTTGGTGGCTACTTCGAATATCCGCTGCCGCAGTCGCCTCGCAACCCGGTTTCTTTCATCGAACAACAGGAAGATTTTGGCAAAAGCTTCAGAAATATCGGTAATATTGAATTTGATTATAAATTCAAAGACCTGATTCCGGGCCTGAGCGCCAAACTGAATCTGGGCTTCGATGTGAACAACGGCGAACGCAAGCGCTTCCAGCCGACAACGCTGTCCAGACCTCCCTTTACCAATTATACAGGTGAAATTCGTATCGAAAACTTCACGCGCACCAACACATTGCTGGATTTCTATCTGAATTATAACCGCGCTTTCGGCGATAATCACCGCCTTGATTTTACAGCAGGGTATTCTTATCAGGATTTCCGTAATGAGTTTCCGTCTTTTCGCGCGTTCGACCTGGCGAACGACATTTTCGGCGCTAACAGCACCGCTCCGGCATCAGAATTCGAGGCAAACAACAGCGTTGTGCAAAACCGCCTGATTTCTTTCTTTGGTCGTGCCAATTATGCCTTTCAGGATAAGTACTTGCTGACCGTGACGGTTCGTCGCGATGGTTCCACCCGCTTCGGCGAAAGCAATCGCTGGGGTATTTTCCCATCGGCAGCTTTTGCCTGGAGAATTTTGCAGGAAGATTTTGCTCAGGGGCTGAACAATACCTTCTCCGATCTGAAACTTCGCTTGGGTTATGGTATCACCGGTAACCAAGAAATTGGGGATTTCCGCTATCTGCCGACCTACTCGCTGAGCGACGCACGGGCGCGTTATCAGTTTGGCGATATATTCGTAACAACCGCTCGCCCAAATGGTTACGACCCCAATTTGAAATGGGAGGAAACGGCTTCTTACAACATTGGTGTAGATTTTGGTTTTATGAAAGGCAGGATCAACGGTTCGTTGGATTATTATTACAAAAAGACAGAAGATCTGCTCTTCACGGTAAACGTTCCGGCGGGCACCAACCTTACCGATCGCGTTCTGACCAACATTGGCTCGGTTGAAAATCAGGGGGTTGAATTGACGTTGAACGCTATCGTGTTGGATAAATCCGATTTTTACTGGAATGTGGGCTTTAATGCTGCACACAACACCAATGAAATTCTCGCAATTGACCAAGTGAGCACCTCCGGTATCCTGACCGGTGGTATTGCCGGTGGTGTTGGTAACCAAATCCAGATTTTGCAGGTAGGTCAGCCCATCAATTCTTTCTTTGTGTTCCAGCAAAAACTGGGCACAGATGGCAACCCACTCCGCGACGGTGTAGATCACAATGAAGACAGCAACATTAATTTGGCGGATATTTATGAAGACCTGAACGGTGATGGCAAAGTAGATGACCTCGACAAGCGCCCCTACGAAAAACCGGCGCCGGACATCATTTTGGGCATCACCTCACAGCTTACCTACAAAAATTTTGACCTGAATTTCACGCTGCGTGGCAATGTAGGCAATTATGTTTACAATAACAACGCTTCCAACTACGGCTACTTCGATCGTATTGACGAGCGCCCCGGCTTTGTAAACAACGTGCATACCTCGGTACTGCTCACCAATTTTGAGCGTCCGCAGTATTTTTCCGATTATTACGTAGAAGAAGCGTCATTCTTGCGTCTGGACAACATTACGCTGGGTTACACCTTCACTCAATTGGCAAATAACCGTAGCCTCCGTCTGTATGCAACAGCGCAAAACCTCTTCGTATTTACAAAATATACCGGCTTGGATCCTGAGGTGGGTAGCGGTATTGACAACAACCCATATCCACGCTCGCGGGCGTTTATTTTCGGATTAAGTTTTGGTTTGTAATCAAGTGCATTTTGTAAGCTATAAAAATCAAAAGCAACCATTATGAAAAAGATTCTTAATATTTTCTCCGTATTTCTGCTACTGATCGTATCGGGTTGTACTGATCTCGATCTGCAACCTTTGAGCAGTACGACCCCGGAGGTGCTCTTTAGCGACGAATCCTCGTACGAGGCATTTATTGCCAAGGTCTATGCCGGATTGGCGGTGACCGGGCAAAGCGGTCCGGCAGGTTCTGCCGATATTTCCAGCCTGGATGAAGGTTTCTCCAACTATCTGCGCCAATACTGGCAATTGCAAGAACTGACCACTGATGAGGCAATCATTGCCTGGAATGACGAGGGTTTGTTCGACTTGCACAATCACGCCTGGACCTCTGCCAACCAGTTTGTTCGCGCCATCTATTACCGCGTCTTTTTCCAGGTGTCGCTTGCCAATGAGTTTCTTCGCGAAACAACCGATGATAAGCTGGACGCCAGAAAAGTAAGTGATGCAACTCGTGCGCAAATTAAAGCTTATCGCGCCGAAGCCCGCTTTCTACGTGCATTGAGCTATTGGCACGGCATGGATTTGTTTGGCAATATTCCATTTTACACCGAAGAATCGGGCATTGGTTCCAACCCGCCGGAACAGGCTGACCGCGCTACGATTTTCCAGTTTCTGGAGAGTGAATTGGCAGCGATTGAAAACGATATGTTGGCGCCGGGCACCAATAAATACGGTAGAGCCGACCGCGCTGCTTTGTGGATGTTGCAGGCAAAATTGTATCTGAACGCCGAAGTGTACACTGGCAAAGCCGAATATACCAAGGTGATTGAAGCAACGAAAAAAGTAATCAACTCTGGCGCCTACAGCCTGCAGGATACTTATCGCCACCTGTTTATGACGGACAATCACAATTCAGAGGAGATCATCTGGTCTATTCCATTTGATGGTAAGAGCACACAAACCTGGGGCGGTATGACGTATTTGGTACACGCTGCAGTGGGTGGTAGCATGCAGGGAACTGATTATGGTATCAATGGTGGCTGGAACGGTCTGCGCACGACGAAAGCTTTAGTGGACTTATTCCCGGATGCAACTGGTCAGGTAGATGAACGCGCCATTTTCTATACCAATGGTCAAAACAAAGAAATTGCTTCTATCGGTAGTTTCAGTGATGGTTATGCGGTACCCAAGTACATCAATGTGTCTTCAGATGGCATACCGGGCGCCGATCTCGATCACCCTGATACGGATTACCCGATGTTTCGCCTGGCAGATGCATATCTCATGTACGCCGAAGCCGTACTGAGAGGTGGTACGGGCGGCGACCGCGCGACGGCGCTGGGATACATCAATGAATTGCGTGCCAGAGCTTACAACAACAACAGCGGCGATATCACGGATGCACAGCTCACATTAGATTTTATTCTGGATGAAAGAGCGCGGGAATTGTACTGGGAAGCCCACCGTCGTACGGATTTGATCCGCTACAATCGCTTCACCGAGAATGGTGTATGGCCCTGGAAAGGCGGGGTAAGAGAAGGTAGAACGACGGAAACATTCCGCAATATCCTTCCCATTCCGGCATCCGAAGTTTTGGCGAATCCGAAACTGAAACAAAACGATGGATATTGATAAGTTAGCAATAGGCAATGTGCAACAAATGGTTGCCAATTATTTTAATTTGCGTAAAAATTTGATTATCAAAACCTAAAGTCTATTGTTGAACAACTTTTTATCAACTTTTAATTATGGATAAGATGAAAAACATCATAAAATATCTTGCAATACTTTTGATTGGCTCTACGATTTTCTCCTGCACGCCAGAGGAGATCAATATTGGCGAGCTGACTAATTTCCCACCGGGCATTCTTAGCATTAGCCCGGCTGATGGAAGCCGGGTCGCTTCCGGTAATTTTGATATTGTCGGGAAATTTGTATCCGGTACAGTTTCAACTTTGGCTTCCGCCTCCATCAAACTGACCGATGCTTCGGGCAAAGTGATCGCTTCGCAGACCAAACAGATTTCCGGCACCGCTGACTCGCTGGTGATTGCGGGAAGCACTTTTAAGTCGAACGAATTGCCGCTTGGCATTTACAAAATGGTGATAACCGTAACAGATACGGAAGGCAAGTCACAAACCGTCAATACACAGTTTGAAATTTACAACCTGCCGCAGGTTGGTATCATTGGCTCGGCTACTGCCAAAGGCTGGGGTGAAGACACCGACATGACGCACATTGGGGATGGCGTTTTTGAAATCGTCATTGCCCTCACCGATGGTGAAGTGAAATTCCGTGCGGATGATTCCTGGACGGTCAACTGGGGCGCAGCCGATTTCCCATCGGGTATTGGCAAACAAGACGGACCCAATATTCCAGTCGCAGCAGGTACCTGGAAAGTGCGTTTTGAGCCGGGCACCGGCGCCTATAGCTTTGTGCCGGCGGTGACTTTCTCTGCCAATGCAAAAGAACTTTACCTGTTGGGAACCTTCAATAACTTTCAGGGAGGCAATTACAAGTTTAATCTGGTAGCAAACAATACCTGGGTGTTGAAAGAAATTCAACTCAAACCGAGCGATCAGTTTCGTTTCTCGGAAGGTCCTTTCTTTATGGGCAGAAACTGGGGCGACAGCAACCTTGACGGCAAGGCAGAAGAATTCGGCGAAAACATTGTCTTTGGCAATTTGCAGGCAAATCAGGGGGAAGCATTTTACAAAATCACATTCAACGATCGTACTTTACGCTACGATGTTGAGTTTGTCAGATTCCCTTCCATCGGTATCATTGGCTCGGCAACACCGGGCGGCTGGGATACGGATACCGATTTGAACGACAATGGAGATGGTACTTTCAGCCTGTTGATTACCCTGACCGATGGCGAAGCAAAATTCCGCGCCAACGACTCTTGGGATACCAACTGGGGCGGTATTGATTTCCCCAAAGGCATCGGTGTGCAAAATGGACCGAATATTCCGGTAAAAGCCGGCACTTACAAAGTAACCTTTAATCCTTCCACCGGCGAATACAACTTTGCACCTGGCATTGAATCATTAGGTATCATTGGCTCGGCAACGCCGGGTGGCTGGGGCGAAGATACGGATCTGCGCGACAACGGCGATGGTACTTACTCTATCATTATTGCGCTGTTGGATGGTGAAGCGAAATTCAGAGCCAACAATGGCTGGGATGACAACTGGGGCGCCGGCGATTTTCCATCCGGGACGGGCACGAAAAACGGACCAAACATTCCGGTAACGGCAGGCTTATATCTGGTCGTGTTCAATCCAGGCACCGGAGTATACAGCTTCACACCGGCATCCATTGGCATCATTGGCTCGGCAACGCCAGGCGGTTGGGGCACCGATACCAATATGGAAGTGAATCCGGCAAATCCGGCAGAGGTAATCGTGACGCTTGATTTGGTGGCTGGTGAGGTAAAATTCCGCGCCAATGACGACTGGAACTTCAACTGGGGCGGCGCCGGATTCCCAAGCGATACGGCCGTACCCAATGGACCGAACATTCCGGTGCCGGCAGGGCGCTATACCGTAAAGTTTAATGTCAACACCAAGGTATATTCTTTTGAATAACAGGATGTTCTGAAAGACCTAAGCAATTTTTTTCATACATTACAAAGCAAGGGACTAACCCGATCCTCGGAAAGGGATAGTCCCTTCTTTTAATCGAAAATTCGATGGCAGTCAATCGTTTGATCCTTATTTTTTTTGGTTTTGCTTTAATTGCCAATTGCCAGCACGATTCGAATAAAAAACACAACGACGGAAGCGTTGTCATTCGGCATTTTGAAAATTTCCATTCCGAATATGTAGCGCCACGTCACGTAGATGTGCTGCTCCCGCCGGGATACAGCCAAAATGAATCTCAACGATACGCTGTGCTCATCATGCACGACGGGCAGATGCTTTTTGACTCCACTACCACCTGGAACCATCAGGAATGGGGCGTGGATGAGATGGTTGGAAAACTTCATGCAGAAAATAAAGTGCAGCCGTTTATTGTGATTGGTGTTTGGAATACAGAAAAGCGTTTTGCCGAATATTTGCCGCAGAAACCGGCGCTACTTTTTCCCGACACTGTGGTCGGTATGCTGCGTGGTTTTTCAAAATCAGATATTCAATCAGATGATTATCTGCGGTTTCTGACGCGGGAATTGCTGCCTTTTATCGAAAAAGAATATCGGGTGCTGCCGGGCAAAGAGCATCGCTTTATCGCGGGCTCCAGCATGGGCGGACTGATTTCCCTTTATGCTATTTGTGAATACCCCGAAATATTTGGCGGAGCTGCCTGTCTTTCCACGCATTGGCCGATCGCCTACCACAACGATTACCCGGTATTGCCCCATACGCTGATTGATTATTTTGCAAAAAAATTACCCGATCCGAATTCACATAAAATTTATTTTGATTACGGTACTGCCACCCTGGATTCTTTATATCAGCCGCATCAGCGTCTGATGGATATGAAGATGAAAGAACGCGGCTATGTGCAGGAAATCAATTGGATCACCAGAGCATTTTCGGGTGCCGATCACAGCGAACGAGCCTGGAGCCAACGCCTCGACGTGCCTTTACTGTTTTTACTTGGAAAAGAAAAATCATCAAACTAACTAACCGAAAAATTGTGAACACAATGAACAAATGTATGAAACAACTAAACACAGGCTTTTTATCTGTTTTGATGTTATTGCTGCTCGCTTTTTCGCTGCAGGCAAATACGGGAAGCATTGACAGAGTGGAACCTGCCTTTTGGTGGGTAGGTATGAAAAATCCGAAATTGCAGCTCCTGGTGCATGGCAAAGATATTGCCCGGCTCGATCCCGTGATCACCTACACTGGCGTACGTATCGAACAGGTAATTATGGTGCAGAATCCTAATTATCTTTTTATAGATCTATTACTAACTGATAATCATAATCCCGCCAGCTTTGATATTGATTTTCAGCGAGATGGAAAATCGGTGCAAAAATATAATTATCGCCTGTTGCCTCGCGAAGCTGGTTCGGCCGAGCGCCAAGGATTCAACACGACCGACGCTATGTACCTTATCACTCCAGATCGCTTTGTGAATGGCGACCCCAATAATGACAATGTAGCCAGCACTAAGGAAAAAGCAAATCGCACCTTCGGCGGAGGACGACATGGCGGTGATATTGCCGGGCTTATCAATAGCCTGGATTACATCAAAGACCTTGGTTTTACTGCCATTTGGCTCAATCCAGTGCTCGAAAATGACCAGCCTTCCTATTCCTATCATGGCTATTCGGCAACCGATTTTTATAAAGTAGATGCCCGTTTTGGTACCAATGAGGATTATCTAAAACTCAGCCGATTAGCAAAAGAAAAGGGCATCAAGATGATTATGGATATGATCTTCAACCACTGTGGCTCCGAGCACTGGTGGATGAAAGATTTGCCTGCGCCCGATTGGATCAATTTTGGCAACCGATTCGTACCAACCAACCACCGCAAGCCAACGATCCAGGACCCTTATGCCTCGCAGTACGATTACCAAAAATTCGCCGATGGCTGGTTTGTAGAAACCATGCCCGATCTGAATCAACGAAATCCCTTGATGGCGACCTATTTGATCCAGAACAGCATCTGGTGGACGGAGTACCTGGGATTAGCAGGCATCCGCATGGATACTTACCCTTATCCCGACAAGGATTTTATGGCTGACTGGACTTGCCGGATGATGGAAGAATACCCTAATTTCAACATCGTAGGCGAAGAATGGGTTGGCAATCCGGCGCTGGTTGCTCACTGGCAACGCGGCAAGGCGAACCCCAACGGTTATACCTCTTGTTTGCCCAGCCTGATGGATTTTCCGCTGCAGGAATCGCTGCGCAAAGCGCTGGGCGATGGCAATCCTAATGGCTGGAATGCTGCATACGAGATGCTCGCCAATGATTTTTTGTATGCAGACCCTTACAACTTGGTAATTTTCCCGGACAATCACGACATGGATCGTTTCTTCACGCAGGTGGGTGAAGATTTCGACCGCTTCAAGCTTGGGCTGACCCACGTGATGACGATGCGCGGCGTTCCGCAAATTTATTATGGCACCGAGGTGCTAATGACCAATGCCGGCAATCCCGGCGATCATGGCGTCATTCGCAGCGATTTTCCCGGCGGCTGGTCGGGCGACCTCGCCAAGCG
>CAZQTF010000014.1:22788-29693 GCA_964596135.1 uncultured Saprospiraceae bacterium
GGCGACAAGGCGAATGCTTTTACAATGGCGGGACTGACCGATCAGCAAAAAGCAGCGTTGGCTTTCACAAAAAAATTAACCACCTGGCGTAAAACGGCTGACGTGATTCATTACGGTAAGTTAATGCATTTTGTGCCGGAGGACGGCGTATATGTATATTTCCGTTATGATGCCCAGCATTGTATTATGGTCGTTTTAAATAAAAATGAACGGGCGCAAATCATTGATCTGGAAAGGTTTAAAGAGGTGATAAATAACTATTCTAAAGGGAAGGATGTGCTGAGCGACCAAACATTTGATCTCGGAAAAAAACTGACAGTTCCTGCCAAAACGCCGCTGATACTGGAACTGACGAAGTAATTGTTATTCTTCGGCAGAATCAGCCGGGCAACCGCTAAAAAGCAACTCCTGCAAATCCCATAGCATATGGGATTCGCAGGAGCCTTTCTTTTATAATTTCCGCAGCTTGCTGTTATCCTGCACAGCCACATTCAACACCGATGGGTTGCCGATATAACCCAGTTCGCTGTTGCCGCTTACACTACCGGTTAGTTGCTGGAGCACATTCACATTGGCTTTGCTGACGCCGCTCAGGTCAATATGTACTTCTGCTGCACGAAGGTTGTTGCCATGAAATTTCGACACACCGCTGATCTCGGCGTCAATGGTGGGCGTGGTACCTTCGAGGGTTACTTCTGAGGCGCCGCTGACGGTTAATTTAAGATACTTCCATGTACTTAGGGCATCCAATTCAGAAGCACCGCTCACTTCCAGTTCGAGCGTGTCATTTTCTGCTTCGAAGCCATAAAACCGTGCTTTATTGGCACCCGACAGATGAAGATAATTGAGCTTGGGCATCTGAATGGTGATCTCCGTGCGCTTGCGGTTATTGCGGCCGGGTTCGTATTTGCCGGTCAGGCGACCGTTGGTCACGCGCAGTTGCAGATCGTTGATGTCACGCACTGTGCCATGCGCTTTCACTTTGAACGTCTCGCCCTGCACAATTTCGATCTTGAAGGCATCGCCGAGTTCTACCTCATCGAAGCCGCTCAGATCAAATTCTTTGTCAACTTTTTCGAAGTTGTCTTCTTCACAGGCGTTGAATAACAATATGCCAGCAACCGCCAGCAGTAAAAGCATTTTAATTTTCATGATAGTTTTGTTTTCAAATGGTTATATAAAAATTGTTGATTACAAATTGCTGATTAGACTTGTGCCTATCCAATTGACTGATTTTCAATGCTTATCTTTCGGAAAAATTTTCAAAAAATATCACTTCGTCAATAAAATTTGTAATAAAAGTTAAAAATGATTTTTTCCATTACTTATAGCCCAAAATCTATTTTAATTTTAATTGAATTTTTATGAAAATCTTTTAAAAATTGCTTTTGCAAAAATCCGGCAATTTTACTAAGCTACTGAAAATCAATGTGACACAAGTCTATTATATATTTTGAGTTGCTGTGTCAAAATCATAAGCGACAAGATTTCGTCAATCTTGGAAATTTGCGAAATCCGGACGAAAATCCTTTTTACATTGGATTGCTACCCAGCAAAGGTTTTTTCCAATCTACCATCGAACTGGATTTGATCGCCGCTTTTTTCTCTTCAAGGAAATGCTCGGTCAGATCATTTTCGGCTTCAATTTCTTTCTGGGTGCGATAAATACCGGTTTCGGTGTCAAATTTGACCTTGTTTTTTACGGTATTGGACAATAGACTCACGTGCTCCAGGTTCGCCATTTCAAAAACATGCTCGCGCTCATGCAGCACAAAATCGTAGGGACTGCGCCGAGAAATAAGCTTAACGAAAATCGGCGCGGTTTCGATGGCGATAAACAGCAGCATAATAAACCAACTCGCAAACCAGATGGCTTCGCTCTCCGCCGCCAGCCGGTCGAGGGCTTCCATACGGGCAGCCATGCCGTTGTAGGGCTTTCGTTGCAGATTGACAATGTCGCTTTGCATCGTCGAATCCATCACCGACAGCGTTTGGCGTTTTTCAGCGATCAGGGGAAACAAGCGCGCTTTGGTCGAATCCAGCTCTGCCTGTGCCTGCTCGGCAGCCGCTTTTTTGGCGCGGTAAATCGGTCCCATATTGCGAATTTTCGAGCCGCCGGTGCCGTCGGCTTCAGCAAGCGCCGCTTTTTCCAGCGAGTCGCGTAGAGTAGATTTCCGGTCAATTTCGTTTTGCAAATCGGCAATCTGATTTTTGTATTCTTCCATTTGCTTTTCGTAGCGCAGCTTGAGTTCTGTTTCCTGGCGTTTGTACACTTCCTGTTCCATCACGATCAATTCCGAATCAATTTCTTTCTCGAAAATCTTCAGTTCCAGCGGTTTGGAAATAACAATTGCCAGCAATACTGCCAGGAGCAATCGCGGAAACGCCACCAAAAAATCGCGCCACCACGAGTCCCGGCTTTTCATGCTCGACACGATGTAACGATCGAGATTAAAAATCATTAAACCCCAAATGACGCCGAAAATAGCCGCGACCACTATGTTGTCAAAGACGGTGTAAACGGCGTACCCCGCCGAAAAAAATGCTAACAAGCCAGTGAAAAATACGGTGCCACCGATACCCACGTATTTGTTTTCATCCGTCGGGCACTCTTTTAAAACAGCCCGATCCACACCGGAACAAGTGATCAGAAATTCTTTTACAAACCCCATGCGAACGATTTTAAGCAAATTTGAGTTGGCAAATTGTTGAAGTGAGCAAAGGTAAACGAATTAATCAGACGAAAATAGACAGAGTATAGACTTAAATTATGTTTTCTGGTGTAAAAGGGATTTGTGAAATCCAAACCATTGACGTAACTTTGCACTTCGATAGGAAAATGAGCAGCAAAAGCGCTGTCTGGTCAAAAATCACTCTTTCAAATGGCTCCGTAGTACAATGGATAGTATGTAGGTTTCCGGAACCTAAGATCCAGGTTCGATCCCTGGCGGGGCTACCATCATTTCTTGCTGCAAACAATTGACTACGAGTTAATTATCATTAGATAAATACATCAACTGAGCAAATGTATTGATTACGTCGAAATGTAATCCTCCTGTTCCTTCTGCCTTTTCGATCTGGAATTTCTTGTAATAAAGCAGAAATTGAAACCCTCCGGAGATGCGTCTTCTCCTCTAAAGCCTATCTTTGTCATAAAACGAAATGGTATGAGTACAAACAACAACAGAATTCTCTTTTGGTCACTCACGGTAGCGTTGGCAGGCTTTTTGTTTGGATTTGACACCGTGGTGATTTCCGGGGCAGATCTGGCACTGCAAAAACTGTGGTCACGCGGCGAGGTATTTCATGGCTTTGTCGTCATGGCATCGGCTTTGTGGGGTACCGTGGTAGGGGCTATTTTGGGGGGCATCCCGACCGACAAGTTGGGGCGCAAGCAAACCCTTTTCTGGATTGGTGTTTTTTACACAGTTTCGGCGCTTGGTTCGGCACTGGCAACCGATCCCTGGATGTTTGCTTTTTTTCGGTTTCTGGGAGGATTGGGCGTAGGCGCTTCTACGATTGCCGCACCGGCGTATATTTCCGAAATAGCGCCGCCCAAAGACCGCGGGAGGCTTGTAGCGTCTTATCAGTTTAATATTGTATTGGGGATTCTCATCGCCTTTATTTCTAATTATCTGCTGAGTAATGTGGGCGTAAATGCCTGGCGCTGGATGATGGGCGTGGAGGTAGTCCCTGCTTTTATTTATACGCTGATGGTGCTGCTTGTACCGGAAAGCCCCAGATGGTTGTTAGTAAAAAAGCACAATCACGAAAAAGCAACAGAAATACTACAATCCATTATCCCTGAAACGGAGGTAAAACAAGAAATAGAAGCGATTTTGGCACACGAAACAATGGCGGCTCCCAGCGAAACCATATTTATTAAGAAATATCGCTTTCCCTTGATGTTGGCTTTTCTTATTGCATTTTTTAATCAATTTTCGGGAATTAATGCCTTTTTGTATTATGCCCCACGGATATTTGAAGAAGCAGGCTTGGCGGCAAGCTCGGCGCTGCTGAGCAGTATTGGCATTGGCATCATGAACATGATTTTCACCTTAGTCGGGTTGGTGCTGATTGACCGCTTTGGTCGCAAGCAATTGGTGTATATCGGTTCAGTAGGATATATTTTGTCACTTTCTCTGGTCGCAATGGCATTTTTCCTGGGGTGGCAGGGAATGGCAGTTCCTGCTTTTCTGTTTTTGTTTATTGCGGCGCACGCTATCGGGCAAGGCACGGTTATCTGGGTTTTTATCTCCGAAATATTTCCCAATCATTTGCGCGCCAGCGGGCAAGCCTTTGGCAGCTCCACGCACTGGATACTCGCAGCGATTATACCTTCTCTGGTGCCGGTGCTATTCTCAGAAATTGGCGCAGGATGGGTGTTTCTGATTTTTGCTTTTATGATGGTGCTGCAATTACTATTTGTGATTGTCATGATGCCGGAAACAAAAGGCATACCCCTGGAAGTATTGGAAGACCAACTTTTGAGTGAGGGTATTCAAAAATCCATTGAACCGCTCAACGATCCTATTTAAATAGTTGAACTACCCGTGCCATAGCCCAGAGCAAGCTGGAATTTTGATTGACATGGGCGGCGTTAATTTAATGGCAACCCATTTCGACCCCTTGCTCAAACCGAAAGGCTGGACAAATCCTGGAGTCAAGGCAATCATTGCCATACTCAAAGAAGCAACCGGGGAAAAATATTTTCTGTGAAAGCCCAGCCTATTAAAATGATGCAGGGCGCGCGTAAAAAATAGGCATGGAAACCGCCAGAACAACCATGATTGACGATACTCCCAATATGGATATTTTGGAGGATGCGCTACATTAAAAGATAAGAAAATAAACAAATAAAAACTGCCGCTTGAGAGATATCAGCTGCGGCAGTTTTTGGGTAAAAATTAACGGCATTCGACCTCAACACGGTCTTCGCTGCTTGGAATGATAATCTTAGTAGGACCAAAGATCGTATGTTTGACAATCATCGTTTTACCGCCTTCGGTTGTTAGTATCAGCTTGCCGAACCAAGGTTGCAGGATTTTTTTCTGTTTCCCATTGCGATCGGTCAGCGTCAGTGATTGAATTTTTACTTCTCTCATAGTATGTTTGATTGAATTTAGTAAATGAAAGCTGTTTCACTTGTTTTATCCGTTCAATGATGATTGGTTGCTTTGGGCTAAGCTGCGCTTTCAAAGCATTTCTCATCATCGTTTCCGATTGTTTTCTTTTTTTATCGAGGTATTTATCCAATAATTTCAAATCTTTCATACAGTATTTTTTCACGATTGCTTTCATGCCATCCAATGCAATCATAAAATCAGCCGAAACAGAATCTTCGATAATCTTACTTAAACTTTTTCCATATCTTCCCAGCAGATACTCATGGATCATGTCAAGCGTCATCATACTTTCATCAGAATGCTTCAGTAAATCCGGTTCAAAATCTCTCAACAATTCGCAGACCGCCTTCACCTGAAGGAGCACATGGGTTGGTTCTTTCGTTGTTTCGCTCAGTGGTTCGGTGTAATAGTCATCCGAACTTAAGCCGGTTTGCCATAACTCTAATTGATAATTTTCCATTGTAACAATTTTTATGAGTCCCGTCGTAATATGGTTGAGAAAATAACTTATTAGTCGTATAAAATCATGTTGCTATGGGAAAAAAAGGTAAAAACTTTCGTTCTTACCTTTTTTTCAAGCAATTAGTTATGCATGGTACGGAGGTAGCTTTGAATTCTGATTCTACCTCTGCGAATGATTGTCGCTACTGTTTTTACATTCAAGCCAATTTTGTCGGCGATTTCCTTGTAAGCATATCCCTCAAACAAATTCATCATTAGCACCGTCTCATTTTTTTTGGAAAAGTTGCCAGCAATAAATTGGGCAATATCATCTATCAGGAATTCTCCGAGATATGTTACTTTTCGATCATTGTCATTTGCCCAAAGATTAGACAGCGTTCGGGATAAGTTGCGTAAACTTTTTCGCTTTCTAATCAAATCTATCAGGGCATGGCGCATGATTTTTTTTAGGTAAGCAATCTTATCTTCTTCATACGCTTCAAGTACGGATAATCGGTTTTTAAACACACGTAGATAAAACTCTTGTTTCAAGTCGTCACGCTCGATACCGCCGCTACTTCTGCACAATCCCTCAGCAAACCAGTGGAGACTTCCTTCATGCCGGCGAAGGATCTCTAATAAGATATTATCCACCTCTTCATTGCTCAGGATCCTCAACTTCTTTTCTTTGTTCTGATCTGTTTCCATGTTTGTAAAATTTAAAAGATGCGAGGAATGGTATAAACTGATTAGTGAAACATTAATAACTCATTTATCAAGAACCTTTACTCAAAAGACGCATGAGGTAACTCAAAACTTTCAGCGCAACTAAATTTTTTTATTTTATATGAAATAACAATTCTTCAAGAGGCTTACGAAACAAGTAAACACAAACAACAAACACTGTAAGCAGATATATCAATATCGTTACGAAACCGGAAATCCGTTGAATCGTACAATGACTTTAAATGAGTTATTGTCTTTAGAAATGATGAAATAGGCAGACTTATAGTTCTTGCCCCCAGGAACAGAATCCTTTGTAGATTGAGCAACAACACTATTTGATATAACGCCATTGCTTGACAAAGTGTTGATCATGTGAAATCTTGTTTTGAATTTCTATGAGGGAGACGGATGAGAAGGTGAAAAAATTTCAGATGAAATAGTCAGAGTTGGAGTAATAAAAAAAGCCTGTAGCTTCCAACAAGTGGATGTTACAGGCCTTCACTTTGTCAAAAAAAATACAGATCAGAAAAAGGTTCTTGACAAGTGAGTGCAAAGGTAAGTTTTGAAATTCTAAAAATCAAGTAATTTAACAAATAAGTGAATATCATATAG
>CAZQTF010000015.1:0-28416 GCA_964596135.1 uncultured Saprospiraceae bacterium
GGGCTACTGCGTGGGCAATTGGTACTTGTACAACAGTGACACCACGCGGGCAAAGGAAATTTTCCGGAAGGTAACCAATACCAGCCACTGGTCGGCATTTGGCTACATCGCTGCCGAAGCGGATTTAACACGCATGAAATAGAAAAAGTCCTTTCGGGGTTGGTTTTTATCCATGAAAAGATATAGTTTTATCTCATATTTGACGCCCGTATCTACCCTCGTCTAACTTGTTTACTCATTCCCAAAAATCAAGGACATGATACAAAAAACGCTGCTGATCTCTGTTTTTCTGATGGGTTATGCTTTCGCCACTGCCCAAACGACGGGCTTTTCCAAAGATTTTCAACAGGCGGAAGAAGCGCTGCTCAATCGGAAATACGAAAAAGCCATTCGGTTGTACGAAAAAGTACTCAGTGAAAAGCCAGAATTGCACATCGCGCGCCGCAACATTGGCGTGTGTTATGAACTCATGGGGGAGTATGATAAAGCCTTGCAGTATTATGAGGAAGTCATCAAACGCGACGAACTTTTCTCCCGATCGGTGTATTTTCGTGCCGGCTGGGCAAGCTACAAAACCGGCGATTATGAAAAAGCGCTCATGTATTACGGCAAGTTCGAGTTTTTGCTGGGTAAGCCTGCGCACGAGTTTTCGGATATTGCCGATAAGGAAGCCGGCGAAGAAGCGGAAATGGTCGCGCAACTGGACAACAATATCCGCGCCTGCTACATCTCGCGCGATTCCATTACGTTTTTGAGTGTAAAAGCAATCGAAAATCTTGGCGAGAATATTAATTCCCGTGCCGATGAATATTTTCCCTTTGTGTCAAACGATCAGCATCTGCTCTTTTTTACGGGACGCCGCAACAACCGCGCCGACGAAAATATTTACTACAGCCAGCTGATCAACGACGAATGGACGGAGAGCCTGCCGCTTGGCTCCAAGTTCAACACCTCCAGCCATGAAGGGATGACGACGGTCGTGCGCGACGGCAAAACGATGTTTTTCACGGCGTGTGGACGGGAAGGCGTGCTCGGTCCTTGCGACATTTGGGAAGCCAGCGTCAGCGGCACCGAAATCCAGAATGTCAAAACGCTGACCGGCACGGTCAATTCTCCGAAATGGGAATCGCAGGCAGCAATTAGTTGCGATGGGACAACGCTTTATTTTGCCAGCGATCGGGAAGGCGGCTTTGGCGGTACCGACATCTGGATGAGCAAGCGCGATCTCGATGGCAACTGGAGCGAGCCGGTCAACCTCGGCGAAACGATTAACACTTCCGCTTATGAAGAATCGCCATTTATCACCAATGACGGTCAGACGCTCTACTTCTCGTCCGACGGGCACGCCGGGCTGGGCGATCAGGATATATTCATGAGCCGCGTGGACGATGACGGCAACTGGAGCAAACCAGTGAATCTGGGACCGCCGGTGAATTCTGCTCACCGCGAATTGTGCTTCATCCTTGCTGCCGACGGCAGAACAGGATTTTTCGCTTCCGATCGCCCGGAGGGCTTCGGCGGGCTGGATATTTACAAAATTCAGCTCTCCTCCGAATTGTACAGCGAGGCGATCACTTTTGTGGAAGGTTTTGTCAAAGACACTATTCTCGACGTGCCGATGCCGAACATTACAGTGAAGATTGACGGGCGTCAACCGGTGAAGACCGATGAAAACGGGCGTTTTTTTCTATGCATTCCGGCGTTTGAGATTCTGAATATTTCGGTGCAAAAGGATATGTATCATCCTTACAAAAATGAATTTATTATTCCGTTTTGGGACAACAAGCAATTTTATACCATCGAAATCCTGATGGATCCGCTGCGGCGCCCCGAACGCGACTTTACGGCGCGATCCCCTTATGTTGACACGACTGCTAATGAAATCAAGCGCAAACCCGAACGGCGGGATTATTTGCATACTATTTTTTTTGAATTTGATAAATACACAATGTCGGCTCCGGAGGTGAATAATCTCGATGCGTTTTTGCAGCAGATCAAAGGCAAAAATGTTCAGCGGGTAGAAATTATCGGGTTTTCGGACGATGTGGGCACTGATGTGTATAACCTCAAACTATCGGAGGAACGCGCCAAACAAATTGCGTTGCATCTCATGGACAACGGCGTACTCGTGGATCAAATCTACATTGAAGGGCGTGGCGAAATCAGAGATGACAAGCCCAAAAACCTCAACCGAAAGGTAGAAGTAAAAGTGCAGATTTTGGAATAGTGTTCATTTATTGGAAATGAGCAACAAGTCTATGCGCGTCGCCGGTATGCCGCACGATTGTAAATCATCTTTTAGCAAGATGCGGCGCTTGCGTCATAACCATATCATATCTTTATACTCTTCCATTACATATAGCACGCCTTTGAGTGGAATGCGCAGCCAATCCGGGCGGTTGTTCATTTCATAGCCAATTTCATAAATGGCTTTTTCCAGCAGATAGCTTCGCAGAATCAGCCGCATACCCTCTTCATCGGGCGGCATGAAGCTTTGCCCCTGAACGCGGTCCAGATATGCGGTGAGAAAATAATTGCTTACATAATGAAACCACTGGCGCGCCCATTGCTCAAGCAAAGGCATATCCTCCTTACGGTAGTTCTGATTGAGCAACAACTGCCCGTAGGAAGCATAATGAAACGAGCGGATCATGCCTGCCACATCCTTAAACGGGGTTTTTTTCAGGCGGCGCTCGCTGATGCTGAGCATCGGTTCTCCCTCAAAATCAATGATATAGAAGTCGCGTCCATTAAACAGCACCTGCTGCAAATGATAATCGCCATGAATGCGGATTTTGGTCGCTTCTATTTTTCGGCTGAAAATATCCTGAAAACATTGCATGATGTCCTCTTTCAAAGCAAGCACCTGCTGTGCTTCTTCGGCAGCTAAGGGCGGTAGCGTTGGAATTTTATTGGCAAGTCCGCCCAACTTTTCACTCACCAGTTTACGATGACCGGAGTAAATCGAACGCTGGTAATGCTCGGTGAATTTCTCTGGGCAAAAGTCTTTGTCTTCATAATCGGAGGCAAGGGCGATGTGCATTTCGGCGGTGCGTTGCGCCAGCAGCGTGACGCGCTCGTAGGTGAGGCTTTCGATCATTTTTTGCAACAATTCCGGCGTATCGTCAAAATAAAGACGTTGCTTCCGCACCAATTCCGGCGTAGGCACATGGCGTTTGGATTTGCTCAATACCTTTTCGTAATAGCGGCTCAGCGCTTCCATCATTGGCACCCAGGCTTCTCCCTGATTCGGAATTTTATTTTGCAATAAGCCCAAAATCGTGTATGATGCTCCGAAATCCTCATATTGAATGCCTCCACCATAGCGCGGCGAGTTGGCAAAATTGGTTCGTTCGGATAAAAAGCGTACCAACTCCAGATCGGGGTTGATGTCCACATCCAATTTTCGGTAGATTTTGAAAAAGAACTGATTGTTGTATATGACCGAGGTATTGCTCTGCTCCGCTTTCAGCACTTCCGATACGATGTCTTCTTTTTCGATGTCTAATGCCGACAGGATTTTACCGGCTTCGAATCGCAGTGTCCCGTCAGTGACATTGACGGTATGATTGTTTTTAATCAGCCAGAACAATTCGTCGCGGAAGCGGTCATCATAGATAGCATCAATTAGAATGCCTTCTTTTTCAGGAGTTTTTAAATAACAAATAACGCTGCGGGTTTCGTTTTTGATAAAATGGATCATGCGCTCCGGGTTGGTCACAAACATGATCGGCAGGAAGTACGTTTCCGGTAAACCATCGGTATAACGCATAAAAATGTTGAGGAAATAAGCGGTTACGCCATTTGCCTGAATGGACGGGAAGCGGCTAATGTCCGCCGAAATGATTTTGCGCGATTTTCCACCAAACCAGCGGCACGAGCGCATGTAGCCCGGCAGGATTTTCTTTTCAAGCCGACGCTTGGTGGTGTAATTATCGAAAAAAACATCCCATTCAACGGTGCTTTCCAATTCCGGAATGATACGTTCTTTCTGCGCTTCGCTACCGTCTTCGCTTTGTTCCATCAAAAACCAATAGTAGCCGTAGGGTCCGAGTGTAAAGTGATAGGGTTCCTCGCCGATTTCAAAAAATTTGTTCTGGCTGAAAATCTCCACCGGTTGCACTCCTTTGAAGGTTTTTAGATCCAATTCTACCGCCTGCGAATGCTTCGACAGGTTGCACAGCACCAGAATGCTCTCCCCCTGATGCGAGCGGGTAAACGCCAGTATTTTGCTGTTATTCGATGCTAAAAATTCGATTTTGCCCTGGCTAAACGCCTTGAGCCGCTTGCGCATAGCGATCAGGTTTTTCATCCACCAAAGCAATGAGGAAGGGTTGCGGTTCTGGATTTCCACGTTGACGCCCTCGTAGCGGTACATTGGATCAATAATGACCGGCAGAAACAGTTTTTGCGGATTGCAGGCAGAAAATCCGGCGTTGCGGTCGGCGCTCCATTGCATGGGCGTGCGCACGCCGTTGCGGTCGCCGAGGTAAATGTTATCGCCCATACCGATCTCATCGCCATAATAAATGACCGGGGAGCCGGGTAATGAAAATAACAAACTATTCAGCAGTTCTATTTTGCGGCGGTCATTGCCCAGCAGCGGCGCTAATCGGCGCCGAATACCTTCGTTAATTTTAGCACCATGATCCTGAGCAAAAACCTTGTACAAATAATCGCGTTCTTCTTCCGTGACCATCGTCAGCGTGAGGTCGTCGTGGTTGCGCAGAAACAAAGCCCACTGGCTGGTGTCGGGGATTTCGGGCGTTTGCTCGAAAATATCAATGATCGGATAGCGGTCTTCTGCCTGGAGCGCCATGTACATGCGGGGCATCAGCGGGTAATGATAGTTCATATGGCATTCATCGCCTTTACCATAATATTGAGCAGCGTCTTCGGGCCAGAGATTCGTTTCCGCAATCAGAATTTTGCCAGGGTGCTTGCGATCCACATAGTTGCGCAATTGCCGGATGTGGTCGTGCACCTCCGGGAGATTTTCGCAGTTGGTCCCCTCGCGGCGAGCAATGTACATCACAGAAGTGAGGCGTAGTCCGTCCACTCCCAGATCGAACCAGAAATCCACTACTTTACGCATTTCCTCACGCACTAATTCATTTTCGTAATTCAAATCCGCCTGATGGCTGTAAAAGCGGTGCCAATAATAGGCTTTCGCTATGTTGTCCCATTCCCAGTTAGAGGTTTCGTAATCGCTGAAAATAATACCTGCGTTGGGAAACTTGTCTGGCGTGTCGTTCCAAATGTAAAAATCGCGTTCCGGCGTGAACGGCGGCGCTTTGCGGGCACGCTGAAACCACTCGTGCTGGGTAGAGGTGTGATTCGACACAATGTCGATCACTACATGCATACCGCGTCGGTGAGCTTCGTCTAGAAAATCCTGGAAATCCTCCAACGTGCCATAGTTTGGATGGATTTTATAAAAATTGGAAACATCATAGCCATCATCCTTGAGTGGCGATTCAAAAAATGGGAGAAGCGAGATACAATTCACACCCAAATCTTCCAGATAATCAAGCTTTTGCGTCAAGCCCCGGATGTCGCCAATGCCCTTCCCACTACTATCGTAAAACGAATGGATCGGCAATGCATACATGATACTGTCTTTGTACCAAAGTGGGTTTCGAGTAGTTCTGTCGGACATGATTTAGCCAGATTTCAAATTTCACGCGATAAAATACGCCTTTTCCTGATGTTGCCAAAAGGAAAATTGGAATTTAGCTTTGAACAAATGACAAGTGAGACAAACGTTTGGCTCGCAACACGCGTCTGAGGCAGTTTTTATTTTTTCTGATCGTTTGATCTGCTTGGAAAAAATTGGCACGGTTTTTTGATACATATTCATGAAGTTGATGCAAATAAATTTAAAAATCAGGCTTCAATGAATTAAAAATTTTTATCTGATAACCACACAAAAATTTTTCAACCTATGGAACGCTTTAAAACGATTCTTTTGGCAATGGCTCTGCTGGGGCTTTCTTTTACACTGATGGCGCAAACGGCGCAAAAAATTTCCAACAATTACAAAATGGTGGAGGACAACGGTGTTTTTGTAGAACAATACCCGCCTTACAACACACAGGACAACCGTTTTACGGAAGATAATATCACTTACACTGCGGGGGTTACTTTTACTTACAGCTATCGTTTCCTCGATCGCAACGGCAAAGAATATTTGCATCGCAATGTAGAAAGCGACGAGCTTGAAGCCAGTAAAGCCTGGGAATTAGTGCCACTTGCCGCTGCCGACGCTTCGGCGGTGCAATCGGTGCAAATGACGGTGCTCTATGGCTTGCAGGAACTGGATTTGATGAAGCCCGGTTACAACCGCACGGTGGTGCAATATGATTATCTCACGGCGGAAGGCAATACCAATTACAGCGAAGTTACCGGCATTGTAGAAAATGCCAAAAACATCTGGGTGAATCCGCCGCGCTCCAAGCAATTCCGCATCTTAGAGTTGAATCCGGTGCCCTTTATTCAAGCGCCGTACGCCGTCGGTAACAAATGGACCTGGAGCAAGCAAATCGGCAGTTTCTGGAGTGATACTCGCTGGGCGGAATGGGAAAATACCCTCACCAACAGCTATCAGTACGAAATCACGGATGTGAAAACAGTTGCTACGTCTTTCGGCGAACTGGAATGCTACGAAATTACTGCTAAGGCGCAAAATCAATTAGGCAACACGGCATTGGTGGCGCTTTTTAATCCTGATTTTGGCTTTGTGCAAATGGATTACACCAATATTGACGGCTCGAAAATTCAGATGGAACTAAAAGAAAGAACAGTGGAAGGCTTCACGGCATCCAAAAACTGATACCACCCACACGATTGAGCGGCTATGACAACCACACCTCGCAGGCTGCAGGGCTTGCGGGGTTTTTTATGTTTAAGCTTTTGAACATTTTTTTTTTGACCTACGCCGCCATAACCCGGGCGGTTTGCAGCAGCGATTCAAACAAAGCCTTCCCGTCAGTGTTGCCAAGCTCCGGCTCGGAGGCGCGCTCGGGGTGAGGCATCATACCGAAGACATTGCGCTCTTTGTTGCAAATGCCGGCAATATTGAGCAAAGCGCCGTTCGGATTAGCCTCTTCAGTGATATTTCCTTTTTCGTCGCAATATTTGAAGAGAATTTGGTCGTTTTTTTGCAGTTCGGCAAGCGTCGCCTCATCCGCGTAGTAGCGCCCTTCCGCATGCGCGATCGGTATTTTCAGGATTTTATCCGGATTGATGGTAGCCGTGATGGGGCTGTTATTCGTTTGGACTTTCAAATGGACGTTTTTGCAAATAAACTTCTGATTGGCATTGCGGAGCAGTACGCCCGGCAGCAGCCCTGCTTCACACAGAATCTGGAAACCATTGCAAATCCCCCAGACGTAACCCCCGGCTTTGGCAAATTCAATCACCGCATTCATAATCGGCGAAAAACGCGCGATCGCGCCGGCACGCAGATAGTCGCCATACGAAAAGCCACCCGGCAATACAATGCAATCGCTTGTATCAAAACCGCTCAGGTTTTCGTCTTTGTGCCAGAGCTTTACCGTTTCTTGTTGCATCACATCGCCCAGTACGTGCATCATATCATCGTCGCAATTGGAACCGGGAAAAACAACCACGCCAAATTTCATAACAGATTGGAATTTTTGAACGGCAAAATTACTTAAAATAATTGGGAAAAGGAATATTGAACCATCGGGTGAAATCAAGTCGGCAACAAATATTGCTTATACTGAAAAAATAGAATAATCATCAGAATGATCAAATGCAGCGCTTCCGCCCAGCGATTGGCGATCGCCTGGAAGTTGAGCGAAATCATAAAGCCCAGCGGAATTGCCAGCACCAGCAGATGATCCAACTGGACATTTCCCTGGAACAACAGAGTGATGCCGCCAAAGAGCAACGCCCAATACAGGACGCCAATTTTTTTCTGTACCTGCATTGCTTTTTTGAAAACATAGAAGCTGTAGCTAAAAACCGCCACCAGCAAAAACAAATCCACAAAGACAATTTTGAAATAAACGGTCGGGTCGTTATAGGCTTTAAAATTCAGAAAAGCAAAATTATTTACAAACTGTGTTTGGATAAAGACATTCAGGTGGTCATTCCAGAAAAAGATAACGCCAGCAAGCAGGTAAGGAATGATGCTTCCCGTGAGCAGCATCAGCCACTCTTTGAGATTGTAAGCCCGCAGCGTATTCAAGCCCATCAGCCCGAAAATGATAAAGACCAGATAGGAAGGATAAAATAAACTGCTTATAGCAACCCAAAAACCAATATTGAAGATATTATCTGCGCAATCAGCTTTTTTATAAACCTTCAGTAATTCAGATAATGCAATTAATAAAAACGTATTTGCCAAATGCAGCGGCGATAAATGCAAAAACTCCGGCAATGCGCTGGCAATCAACAGATAAAATAATCCGGGGAAAAGAGTCACCGCATCCGAAAAGCGGTGATTAGCGCTGATGATATTGATGGCGATCGCTTGGATAAACAACAAAACAATCGCAAGGATATTTGGCAATACACCGGTCGCTCCGATAACATCATATATCCACTTGCTCAACGTACCAAAACCGGTAGGTTCCCAGATGGCAGGCACAACAAATACCCCGATGTGCAACAGCCCAACGTAAAACAGAAGCAGAAAGCTGAATAAAAGCTGGTTTGTCCTGAAAAGTACTAACACAAGTGTCTCATTGGTTTAGTTGGCAAAAACCTTCGAGTCAAAGTTATCAAAAAAATTGATTGTACATACCAGCACATCCTGAAGATGTAATTTCTATTGAGGAAAACAGAAGAAAAACACACTGATAGGTCTTATACCAAATGTGAGATGAGAAATTGCAAATATGAAATTTTAAAAAATTGAAAATCAGCGCTTGCTCTAAAATATATATAGGTTTTTGGTTTCAAATTGTTGATTTTGAGAACTTTGTAGGCTGGTCAATATTAAATTATTGATGTTGGTTTAAAGTAGTGAATGAGATTTCGTCCCTCTTAGGGATTTGCGGGCGTACGATAACCGTTGATAGCTATGATTTTCTCTGGTTTGATGGTGTCCAAATTTGTTCTGTGTAAGGGAAAAATGGTTTTTATGATCTAAAAATATTCGGGTTTTAAAAACGAACGATTTTCAATATCACATTGATTCGAGAACATAATAATTATAATAACAAAAAAGCCCTTCCGCATGCGCGAAGGGCATCTGCTTTTCTAATAACCATTTCATCATGGCAATCTACGCTAAACTTGCCCGTTTTCTCTTCCCTCTAGTGGAGTCGAGATAGTTGCTATTACCGGGTTTTTGTAGCAGGTCGTACAATAATTCTTTGGCTCGGTACAGTTGGGCTTTTACAGTGCCCAGCGGTATATTCAGTTCTTCAGAGATTTCTTCATAACTCATTTCCTCGAAATAACGCATTTCGATCATCAGGCGGTATTTGGCATCGAGTTGCAGCAATACACGGCGCATCAGTTCTAATCGTTGTTCACGAATGATTTGCTCTTCGGGATTGCGCCCCCGGTCGCGCAAGCTTTCCGCAAAATCACCGTCGCCTTCGGCTTCTGCCGATTCATCGAGCGAGAGCAATACCAGCCGCTTGCGCCGGATGTGATCAATGCAATTGTTGATCGCAATGCGAAACAGCCAGGTGCTGAACGCATGGCGCGGCACATAACTCACCAAATTGCAAAAAGCTTTGCCAAATGCTTCGATCGTCAGATCGGTAGCATCTTCAGAGTTGCGCACCATTCGGAACATGGCGTGATAAACCGAATGCTCATAGCGCTCCATCAGCGAGGCATACGCCTGCTGGTTGCCATGTACCGCTTGTTGTACCAATTCGTAATCTTCAAACGCTCGTTGCGTTACGAATCC
The DNA here is from genome assembly GCA_964596135.1 of uncultured Saprospiraceae bacterium. Classification (GTDB taxonomy): domain Bacteria; phylum Bacteroidota; class Bacteroidia; order Chitinophagales; family Saprospiraceae; genus JADJNW01. The sequence goes on from CAZQTF010000015.1 coordinate 9,896, forward strand.
TGTTGCAGGGGTTACTACTTCCATGGGATTTTTTTACCGTTTACAAGTGACGGTGCGAATGCGAAGTAGTACAGAATGTAAAAAGCATCGAGCAAAGGAACCCACTTCGTTAAAGCGGGGTCTTGTAGCTTGGCTAAAATTTGGCGATATGTCCATAAGACTACTCCTATCCTCACCAGATAAATAAAAAATGTTATGAACATCCATTGACCACTTGCCAGCAGTACCAACGCCAGTATATAGTGCCCGGCGTGGCTTCCTGCCAGTGCTCCCAGCGCCACTTGGTGAATGCCTTTGTAGCTGGTTGCGGTGGTTAGATGCCTGGATTTCTGGTAGTAGTAGCCTCTCCAACTCCCCTTTGGTTGGGAGAAGACAAATGCTTTTGGGTCTAATATAATGGTAGTGTTAGCGTTATTCGCCATTGCATTGACGAAGAGATCGTCGTCTCCCGATGCAATGTGGGCGTGTTTGTGAAAGCCTCCAGCTTGGTGGAATAAAGATTTATAATAAATAAGATTGCGCCCTACGCCCATGTAGGGCATTCCTGCCAATGCAAATGAAAAATACTGAACGGCGGTGTACGCCGTCTCGAACCGGATAAACCGGTTTAAACAAGTGTTTTCCGCGTCGTAGGGGCTGTATCCCAAACCAATTTGGGCATTGCCCCTGATGGCATTTTGCATCGTCGCCAGCCAGTCTGAGCTTGCCGGACGACAATCGGCATCACTTGTGACAATAATGTCAAAAAAAGCAGCTTCGATTCCTTTGGTCATCGCTGCCTTTTTTCCCCGCAGGGCTGTTGTATTATCAATTAGCCGCAAGTTCGGAAATTTTCTCTGAAAATTCAAGACAACTTGGCGGGTATTATCGGTAGAATGATCGTTTACGACAATTATTTCGAAGGATCGGTATTTTTGAGTTAGGAAATGGCGCAAATTTTTGCGGAGATTTTCCTCCTCATTGCGCGCGCAAATGATAACCGAAACCGGAAGCTGCTCATTGTCAGGTGTTTCTGAATGTCGGTGCAACGCCAGTTTTGAAAAGATGCATAGCCAGAAAAACAATTGAACGGCAGTAGCCGCAACAAACAGCCAAAAGACGATTTGGATACTCAAGCGGTTGTTTTGATCCCGAAAATAGCCAGTTTTTCCAATTGCTGCCCAATGGCTGCTCTTTTTTCGTTCAAACGGAGCGCTGCTTCGCCGTTCAGCATTCGACGACGCAATTGTGCCAAAGCTTTTTGTGCAAAAGTCTGATATTCAATTGCAAATAATCCTCCCAAAGGTAGGCTGAGCAGATACCACCAGGAAATTTTTGTTGAAAAAAAAGCTTCGACGGCTTCGCTTTGCAACCAGTAGAACAAAGGAAATAAGAATATGCCCAGCGAAAACTTCACGGTTGAGGTATAGCCGATGTACAGATTGACTTTGCGCTGCAGGTAGCTCATAGTCGCCGCCGGTATCCACGCAGGCAGGAAATTATGGATGTAGCCGTACAAAAATATGGGAAAACCAAGCACGATGCCCAGCAACTTCAGTGGGAGGCTCCGGTCATGGGCATTCGCCACTGCCTGGTCGGTCAGGTGAAATTCTTTCAACATTGCAAAATACACTTTCACGCTTTCTTCCCATTGGGAGTAAGCCTCGGGGTCTGTGCTTTGCCAGATGTGGAGTTGATCAATCAGTTTTTTGGTTCGGTTAAATTGGGCTTCGAGTTCGAGCGGCTGATTGTTCTGCCATATTTCTTCCAGTTTTTGAACCAACGCTTCCTCGGCGTCATTACGAGTGTCAATCATCAACGTGCGCATACGCTCTTCGAGTACTGTTGTCATCCGGCGTACGGCTTGTACAGCGTTTTCTGCATGCAGTACCTGAAAATCCCGCACCAGCAAAGGCTCGCCGACGTTGATAAACAGCCGGCTGCGAAACTCGGTCGGAGCGCTATAATTCAAACCTACGGGTAGGATTTTTAAATTGAGCCGGTAATCGTGCTTGCTTTCGGCGCTGAAAGCCATGCGGGCAGTACCGGTCTTGAGCGGGTGCAAGTGGCGTTTCATCCAACTGGTACCCTCCGGGGCAATGTAAATGGTGCCGCCACTCGCCAGATGTTGAACGACCCTGGCAAAATTGCTTTCATTATTGAGTGGCTTGCCGTTGGTATCCAGTGTCCGTTCGATGGGAATGCAATAAAAAGTATTAAAAAACCAGTTGCCAAACTTACTCTGGAACAACCCCGCATTTGCCAGAAAATAAAATTGCTCGCGCGCAGGCGCTGCCGTTACCAGCACATCCATCAAAGTATTTTGATGATTGGAAACCACGATCGCTGGTCCGCTGAAGCGCAGCCGTTCCCGATGTTTTATCTTTGTTCCCGGAAAATAAATCCATAGGGCAATTTTTACAATGATTTTTAATAATAAGTAAATAACTTTCATCATACTTTGTAAAAACGTTGAACGTTGACCTTTAGGCTTTAAAATGCAGCAGAAAATCGCGAATCAATTTATCAAACTGCTCCCCTTCGTCAAAATGAAATTGCACCTGCACGGGTAGGGCAAAAACCGGCAACCGATGTTCCGTCAGGAATTGTCGGTGCGCTTCGAGGCGTATGGCGTCTTTCTCGGTGGTCAAGATAATTTTCTGATTGGTCGCGATTCGATCAAACGTACCTTTCATCTCCAGCAAATCATCCTGCGTGAAAAAATGATGGTCGGCGTATTCCAAAATGCTGACCGATTCTACTTTTTCTTGTAAATAATCGGTCAGATAATCCGTGCGGGCAATGCCAGACATGAGCACTGTCTGCCAGTTTTGTTGTAATTCCGCTACATAACGTGGATCGAAAATGTAATAAGGACGACCGTATGCATAATATGAAAAAAACACCCGTTGATGCGGGAAAGGGTTGATTTCTTTGAGTAAACGTTCTTTATCTTCGGCGCTCATCCGGTGCGGGCATTTCGTAACCACGATCACATCCGCCCGACGATATGCAGTGCTCCATTCGCGCAGGCGCCCGGAAGGCAGCAACCAGTCGCGCGTGAAGGGACGGCTGTATTCGGTGAGTAAAATATTCAAACCCGGCGTTACCGAGCGATGCTGAAAAGCGTCATCCAGCAGAACTACCTGTGTGTCAGGCTGATCTGCCATAATGCGGGGGATGCCAAACGCCCGGCTTTCGGATACGGTGACCGTGATGTCGGGAAATTTTCGTTTAAATTGCAAAGGCTCGTCGCCAACCTGCTCTGCCGACATCTCCGGCTGCACGGCAAGGTAGCCCTGCGTTTTGCGGCCGTAGCCCCGGCTCAGCGTTGCTACGTTGATGTAATCCTTGAGCAGACGGATGAGGTATTCGATATGCGGCGTTTTTCCGGCTCCGCCCACAGAAAGATTGCCCACCGAAATGACCGGCACATCGAATTTGATGCTTTTGAGCAAGCCGGTGCGATAGGCGCCATCGCGTAGGCTTACGCCCAGCCCGTACAGCAGCGAAAAAGGAAGCAGCAATATTTTGACCAGAAAATGTTGTACCATTGTTTGGATTGGCAATTAACGATTCATAGTCTGACTATGCCCCAGCAAAAGTAACCCTTTTTTGAAAAGAATTCAGCTTTGCAGAATGGCATTGCCCACAGCACAATCTAAACAACGCTTTTGATCGCAGTATTGATTTTTTAATTGCAGCAAAGCCTGCGTCTGATACGCAGAATCCGGCTCCATGCCCAGCGCCCGCCACTGCTCGATGATGTGATTGCTTTCGGGCGGAATTTGCGCAAGCATTTGCAACGCTTTGTCTTGATAGCGGTGTTCGCCGCGATGCTTGCCGTACAAAAACAGAAAAGGCGCGATGGTATTGACGATGAGCAGATGAATGGTGCTTTTGCCTAATTTTTTTTGGCTTTTTCTCGATTCCTTGTCAAAAACGTAGTGCGTCAGCCAGTAATTCGACAGTTTTAATTCGAACATGTTTTCCAGTTCGTTGACATCGGCCGCCGCCAGTATTTTGCTGAACAAGTGATCGGATTGGAACAGGAGCGTGGCAAATTGTGCAATGCGGATGGTCGGGAAATTTGCCGGGCGCAGACGCATAAATTTCCAGCTTTCGCCGCGAATGGGCAAAAGGTTGTATTTGCGCTGCAGGTGGGTGTATTCGCGTTTCAGCAGGTTGGGAAATGCATCCGTGAAGTCGCTATCCAACAGACCTGCCTGCCCAAAGAGCATGGCTTCGAGTTGCGGAAGGCTGTTTTTGTGTTTCATCAAGGCGAGGAGGGGCGTGGATTTTGCCATGAGTTCAAACGGCTCGGCGTTGACCCGCATGCCAAAGCCGCGTGCCAAAGCCTGATAGAAAGTTTCCTCCCAATTGTTGCCGGTTTTTGTCAGCGTCTGTGCGATGGCTTCGGTTTTTTGTGCTAAGCGTTCTACCAACAGACGTTCCAGCCACAGATTTTTGGTGATTTGCGGTACCTGAAAAAAATGATGCTGGCAGGGAATCCAGTGCTCGTTGTGCAGTAGTTTGAGGTATGTGCCCGCAAGCTTCGGCGGCACCAGATTTTTTACCTCCAGGCAGGGAATGCGTTCGCCGTTGGCGCGGCTGATCGGCTGATCTGCTTCCAGTACTACGTGCAGGATCACATTGTCGTAAGCGCGATCGTGTTGATGCCCATGTGCCAGCCATTCAGAGGCGCGCACGTGCATTTCCACGTTGCCAGCCCAGACCGTATCGCCGATGCGAATACGCGCATTGGTGAAGTCAGGACCACTATGGGTGTTGTGCACCCCGGCATGTAGAATATTTAGGCGTTCGCCATCGGTGGTGTGCAAATCTGTTGTGCCCAAGCGCCGCGTTCGCCACAGGAAGTGTAAAAAGTCTTCGCGCATGTGCGGGTTTAGCTTTTTTTGTTAAGACGCTGGAAGTCGAAAAGAGTCACATTTTCTGATCAAAATTTTATAACGTTTTGTGCGAAATTACATTTGGCGATAAAGTCTATTCCATCCTCAACGACTCAAACCTCCAATCGTGCGCGCAACGGTTCAACGATTTTTTCAAATACGCTTTTGGCTTTATTCTCAAAAGTTTGTAATCTAAAATAAAATTAGTTGCCTCATAAAAACGAGTGCTCCTAAAACCCATACTTCGAATACTGATATCCATTCCTTCAAACCATTTTCCAGCAAATCTGGCGCAGAGCTTTTTTTTAAATGAGATGGCGCCAAGCGTAAGGCGAAGGCACCAGCAGTCAAGTTCTTGTTTTTCAGATATTTTTTGCAACACAACTTTTGCATTCTGTTCAGCGTTTGTAGGATGTAATCAAACTGCAAACTTTCCTACCTAAAACCGACAATTTTTTGTAACTTTGTAAAATGGATATGGTAAAAGAACTGAAGGAAATTCCGGCTCAGAATGGTGGTTATGACGCCAGTAACATTCAAGCGCTGGAAGGTTTGGAGGCGGTGCGCAAGCGCCCCGGTATGTACATCGGAAGTACGGATTCGAAAGGGTTGCATCACCTCGTCTGGGAGGTCATTGACAATTCAGTGGATGAATACCTTGCCGGTTATTGTTCCCAAATAGATGTAATCGTTCATCCCGACAACTCAGTCACTGTCAAGGACAATGGGCGTGGTATTCCTACCGGTATGCACGAAAAACTCCACAAGTCGGCGCTCGAAGTGGTCATGACCGTCTTGCACGCAGGGGGTAAGTTTGACAAAAATACATATAAAGTTTCCGGAGGATTGCATGGGGTAGGGATATCCTGTGTAAACGCCCTCTCGACGCACCTCCGGGCGGAAGTACACCGCGAAGGCAAGATTTTTGTACAGGAATATGCCGAGGGCAAGCCCCAAACAGGCGTGGATACAGTCGGAGAAGCCAATAATACGGGAACGTATATCACCTTTAAACCCGACAGTAAAATCTTCGAGACGCTGGAATATAAATACGATATTCTGGCGCATCGCTTGCGCGAACTGTCGTACCTCAACAGTGGACTAACGCTTACGCTTAGCGACGAACGTCAAAAGAATGAGAAGGGGGAATTGAAATTCGAAATTTTTCACTCCGAAGGTGGACTAAAAGAGTTCGTAGAATATCTGGATGAATCCAAAACCAAACTTTTCGATGAGCCGATTCATGTGATCGGTACGGAGGAAGGCGTGGAGGTAGAAGTGGCAATGCAATACAACACTTCTTACTCTGAGAATATTTATTCTTTTGTCAACAACATCAATACCCGCGAAGGCGGTACACACGTCAACGGTTTTCGTATGGCGGTGGCAAGGGTGCTCAAACAGTACGGTATAGATAATGGCTTTTTCAAGAAATTGAAGTTTACCCCAGCTGGTGAGGATTTCCGCGAAGGCTTGACGGCGGTAGTGTCGGTGAAGGTGCCGGAACCACAGTTTAAAGGTCAAACCAAAGGTGAATTGGGCAACTCCGAAGTGACGGGGATTGTCTCTCGCGCTATGGGCGATGCACTGTCGCGCTTTCTGGAAGAAAACCCTAAGGAATCCAAACGTATTCTGGAGAAAGTGGTACTGGCTGCCACAGCGCGCGAAGCTGCCCGCAAAGCCCGCGAAATGGTGCAGCGCAAGAATGTATTGACCGGCGGAGGACTGCCGGGCAAGTTGGCAGATTGCGCTACCCGCGATCCGGAGCAAGCCGAACTGTTCCTCGTCGAGGGGGACTCTGCCGGCGGTACTGCCAAGCAAGGACGCGATCGCAATTTCCAGGCGATCCTGCCGTTGCGTGGGAAAATTCTCAATGTGGAAAAAGCGCTGGAACACAAAATTTACGAAAACGAAGAAATTAAGAATATTTTTACCGCGCTGGGTGTCAATATACAGGAAGATGAAGACGGCGAACGGATTCTGAATATCTCCAAGTTGCGTTATCACAAAATCGTCATCATGTGCGATGCCGATGTGGATGGCAGTCACATCACAACGCTGATCATGACGTTTTTCTTCCGCTACATGAAGCAACTCATTGAGCAGGGCTATATCTATATCGCTACGCCGCCATTGTATCGGGTGCAAAAAGGTAAAGAATTCCGCTATTGCTGGAATGACGAGGAACGCCGCGAAGCCATTGCTTTTTACGCCAAAGGCGGTAGCGAATCTTCCATCAAAGTACAGCGCTACAAAGGGCTGGGAGAAATGAACGCCGAGCAGCTATGGGAAACTACCATGAACCCTGATACGCGTATCCTGCGCCAGGTAACAATTGACGATGCTATTGAGGCAGACCGAATTTTCTCTATGCTGATGGGCGACGATGTGCCCCCGCGCCGCGCTTTCATCGAAGCAAATGCCAAATATGCAAAAGTGGACGCTTAATCAAATACAACAATGTGTGAATATGCTGATGCGCCAATAATGGCAAGAATCGGCATATTAACACATGATTTGCCCACTCAAATTTGTCATTTATCCTACCATTTTTTCTGCTCGAAAATATATTCTCAACTTTTTTTAATACTTTTGCCACTATTAGTCAAATTTAAATTATCTAATTGATTTTGTTTGATTTATGTTTTGTAAATCATTGAAAATCAATTCTGGACAATCCTTCAACCTTCCAAATCAAGGTCTATGCTGAAAATCGGGCTTTTAGGAACCGGGCACTTGGGTAAAATCCATTTAAAATGCATTCAACTTGCCGCCGATACTTATGAGTTTGTCGGTTTCTACGACCCGGATGATAAAGCAGCTCAACAAGCAATTGAAACTTTTGGCGCGCACCGTTTCCAGACCATGGAGGAACTTTTTGATGCTGCAGACGTCGTAGATATTGTAACACCCACAACAACACACTTCGCTGTTGCCTCCCGCGCCATTCGCGCCGGCAAGCACATTTTTATCGAAAAACCACTAACCCGCACCATCGAAGAGGCGGAAGAACTGGTGCGCATCAGCCGCGAGCACGGTGTGAAGGTGCAGGTCGGACATGTGGAGCGTTTTAACCCGGCATTGCTGGCGTTGGAAGATATGGCGCTCGATCCAATGTTTATCGAGGCACATCGGCTGGCAGTGTTTAATCCGCGCGGTACCGATGTATCGGTCATTCTGGATTTAATGATCCACGATCTGGACATCGTGCTCAGCATGGTGAAAGCAGATATCAAATTTATCAGCGCGAGCGGGGTGGCCGTCGTGAGCGAAACGCCGGATATTGCCAATGCACGGATCGAGTTTACCAACGGTTGTGTGGCGAATCTCACCGCCAGTCGCATTTCTCTCAAGCAGATGCGCAAGGTGCGGCTGTTCCAGCGCGATGCCTACATTAGCCTGGATTTCCTGGACAAGCAGGCGCAAATCGTGCGTTTGTACGACAAAGATGCCCCCAATGTGCCTACCGACGCGAGCCTGATGGAACTGGAAACCAATCGCGGCACAAAATTGATTCACGCTTACATGCCAGAAATCGAGCCAGTGAATGCTATCAAAATGGAATTAGAGACCTTTGCGGAAAGCATTATACAAAATAAAACACCGCGCGTGCCGATTGAAGATGGCTACAATGCTCTGAAAGTAGCCCACGATATTCTTTGGGAAATTGAAAAAAGAACTTCGGTTCTGAGTTGATGGTTACCAGTTATCGGGCTATTGCCCAATCTGCTGATAATCAGATAACAAATAACCACAAAATGAGAGCTATCTACAAAATATTTTTGCTTTTATTTACTTTTTCAGCGGTTTCCTGCGATCTGATCAATCCGGACGAAAAAATTCCTGCGTATATCTACGTGGAGCCGTTCCAACTAAATACCAATAACACCCAAGGCTCCAATTCCAGCCGTATCACCGATACGTGGCTTACCGTGAATGGCAATTTTCTGGGAGCTTATACCTTGCCAGCGCTCATCCCTGTTCTGGCGGAGGGTCAACAAACCATCATGCTGGATGCCGGCATCAAAGACAATGGTATCGCTGCAACCCCAGAAATATATCCCTTTTATCAGAATTATACAGCAAAATTAGAGCTGCAACCCAATGAAACAGATACGCTGCGCCCGGTGATCGGCTACCGGAACGATACGAAATTCGCCTTTATCGAACGTTTTGAAAATGATGCTCATGCCTTTCGGGATTTGCGTGCAGGCAATGATTTTAATCGGATTCAGCTCACAGCGGAGGGGGCTTTTGAAGGAAAATCGGCGTTGATTCGCTTGAGCAAAGACTTTCCCGCCGCCGAACTTGCTACGGTCAATGCGTATCGCGATCTCACGGCCAAAGGCATTCTGGTGTATCTGGAAATGGACTACAAATCGGAGGCAACGGTCGTTTTTGGCGTGCAGGGCATAAAAAATGGCGTGGCAGGCAATCCTGTTTTTGATCCTGGGTTTTTGCCATCCGCCAACTGGAATAAGATTTACTTCAATCTCAGTCCGTTGCTCGCAGGAGGAAACTTTGACGAGTATAAAATTCTGATGCAGACTGTTTTACCGAATAGCAACGGTGTTTTCACTCAAAATAATGCCAACGTATGGTTGGACAACATCAAACTGGTTCACTTTTGAACCCTGCTGCAAAGGTGCTGCATGCCGGGCAACTCATGCGGCGGCGGCGACAACTGCATACATTTGGCTACAAAGTGGCGGATTTTATCACCGCAATGACCGCTTGGGCTGGCTTCTTCCTGTATCGGAAACACCTGGAAGGAACCGCCTGGGGCTGGAGTATTGTTGATGATGCAAATTTTTGGTATGGCGTGGTGCTCATTCCTACCGGCTGGTTGTTATTTTATTCCATTTTTGATTATTACAAAGACATTTACCGCCTGTCGCGCCTGGCAACACTGGGCAGGACCCTTTTGCTGAGTTTTTTCGGTGTCATGTTTTTATTTTTTACTTTAATTCTCGATGATTTTGTTACAAATTATACAACTTATTACAATTCTTTCCTGACTCTTTTTTTATTGCATTTTGCCCTGACCGCCACAGTGCGTATGATTCTGCTTACCCTCGCCAGCCGCCGGCTCAAAGCAGGAGAAATTACCTACAATACCGTCCTGATCGGTGGCAACCACAACGCCGTTGAGTTGTATCAGGAAATCATTAGCCGTAAGAAAGGCTTGGGGCACAAATTTATCGGATTTATTGATATCAACGGGGACAGCAAAAACGAATTGAAAGCTTTTCTGCCCAACTTGGGTAAAATCCATGACTTGCCAAATGTTATACACGAACATTATATTGAAGAGACCATTATTGCCATAGAAACCTCTGAGCACAATCGCCTGCGAGAAATTCTTAATATGCTTTTCGATTTCGATCAGCAGGTACTGGTCAAAATTATCCCTGATGTTTACGATATTCTACTGGGTACAGTAAAAATGAACCACGTGTACGGCGCTATTCTCATTGAAATCCGGCAGGAACTGATGCCCAAATGGCAGCGCCTCCTCAAACGCCTCATAGACATTGCGGTATCCGCGTTGATGATTCTTGTTTTGTCGCCATTATACTTGTACATCGCTTTTCGGGTAAAACTGTCTTCATCCGGGCCGATTTTTTTTAAACAAGAACGCATTGGCTTAAATGGAACACCGTTTATGATATACAAATTTCGTTCGATGTACACCGATGCTGAAAAAGATGGCCCGAAGCTCTCGTACGATGGCGACAATCGCTGTACGCCCTGGGGCGCAGTGATGCGCAAATGGCGGCTGGATGAACTCCCTCAGTTTTGGAATGTGCTCAAAGGCGATATGAGTATTGTAGGACCCCGACCGGAGCGACAATATTATATAGATTTAATTTCTGAGCAGGCGCCTCATTACAAACATTTACTAAAGGTACGCCCTGGCATCACTTCATGGGGGCAGGTGAAGTACGGCTACGCTTCCAATGTGGAGCAAATGCTGCAACGCTTGAAATTTGATATTTTATACATCGAAAATATGTCTTTGGCGCTGGATTTTAAAATCATGTTTTACACCTTGCTGGTACTGCTACAGGGCAAGGGGAAGTAAAACGGGATGTTATACTCGTAAAAAAAATACCTTGCCAACCCGGGCAGTAAAACAATCGGGATCTTTACTATTTTTACGGCTTGAGATTTTATTCATCATCAGAATGATTGCAAATATGAAAAAAATATTCTTCGGAGTTGTCGCAGTATTTATTTTGGGGGCTTGCGGTGGCAGCGGTAGCGATCAGAAAGCGCAGATTATTCAACTTTCTACCGATTGGGCGAGCGCCAAATCAGAAGCAAGCGGGCTGACCCAGGCGCTGGCTAATTCCATTTCTTTGCTGTCGTCGGCGAGCGCAACGCTGGATTCTATTGCCAGCGCAGGCGGCACGCCCACGGATGAAATGCGCAAAAATATCGGTAGTATGCGCCTTCGTATGGACACCGCCAATTCGGATATGATTGCACTTGTGCAGGAAATTTCCCTGGTAGCAGCGCCATTGGAAAATAATAAAGGCAAGATGAAAGCATTAGAAGATTTTGCCAATTTCGATAACAAGTTTGAAGGCAATGCCGAGGAAAGTATCGCTGCTTTGTCAAAGATTGTAGCGGAAGCCAATGCCAAATGGGGCAGCTTCAAAGAGCGTTTGGATAAGGCTCAAAGTGAGGTAGATGCGATTTACGATGAGGTAAAGGCATTGGGCGGCGGCGGCAGCAATTAAACAGGCGGGCGGCACATTTTTGTGATGGCATTGAATCCTAAAGACCATCAGGTGAGCATCCCAGATCGCCTGATGGTCTTGTTTTTGCTACTTTGCGCTTTTCAGCTTTTTATTCAATTCAGAAATTTTTGCATCCAATCGCTGGAAGGCGGCAATGTAGCGTTGTCCCAAATCCGGCAGATTTGTCGTTGATTTCAACGAAGCTTCATACAACAAACCTGGCAACATCCAGGAAGCATAACCATTATACGGATCAGACGAGGCGTACAAGGAGCGATACCATGCGCCGTAAGCCATCCCTTTTTCATCAATAAAGGAGCGCTCCATTGTAATCAATATTTTGTTGATGTCTTGCTGTAAGGTTTTACTCAACGCTTTGCCATTCAGTTTTTGCGCAAGCAACTGGTGATAGGCTTCGCCGTTTTTCAGCAATACCTCCGCTTGGGCAATCATTCCCTGTGCTGTATATTGCGGTGCATAACGCCTGATTTCTTTTTCGGCATTGCCAAGATGCAATTTCAAATCTTTACCATAGCGGGCAATATCATACGGTAAAATATCGGCATTCGCCATGCGTAATGCCATGATACCCATGACTTTGGCAACGGTTGGTCCGGCTACAAAATCTGGTTCGCCTACTGTTTCGTACCAATGGAAATTATCATAAAGGGAGTGGTACATGGTTGGTCCGCCCATGCCCACGCTTCCGCTCGGTACGCCTACGTGGGCGTAGAAAGCCAAATGATCGGAGCCGCCGCCAAGGCTGCCGATGGCAGGAATTTCGCTTTCACTGCGGGCATTCCCTGACCAATGCTCATATACCGTTTGGCTTCCCTTTGGGTAAGGGACAACCTTAGTTGCTTCCAGAACCAACGATTTGAGTGATGGCGAAGCCGCGCTGCCAAAATTTAAACCAGAACAAGCGCCATCGGCGTTGAAGTAAGCCACCGCCTTTTGATTCAGTTCTTCTCGGAATTGCTCTACCCATTCCGTTGAGCCAAGGATACCGTGCTCTTCTGCGTCCCAGTGAGCAATTTTGATGGTGCGACGAGGGCGGTAGCCTTGCCTGACCATTTCGCCCAGCGCGTCCGCAAGCGTCAGGAGCATGGCCGTTCCGCTGTTGGGGTCGGTAGCGCCGAATTCCCATGCATCGTAATGGCTGCCCACGATGATCCATTCATTGGGATATTCACTACCTTCCAGTGTGCCGATTACGTTTTCAACTCTGACCATTCCTTTGGGCTGGTGGACTTTCAGATGAACCGTGAGTTTTTCGCCGCCATCGAGCCGATAGGTGAACGGCAGGCCGCCCTGCCATTCGGTTGGCACCGGTTGCCCGGTCATTCTTCCCAAAATTTCTTTTGCCGCACCGTAGCCGATTGGTGTCACCGGAATGGTGTGAAATCCTTTCACTTCTTCGGGTTTCAAACGATTGACCTGTTGATTGCCATCAAGTGGCAGAGCCGGTTCAAAAGGGGTGAGTGGATCGCCAGTGTAATCGAGTGTGAGCACCGAGCCTCGCTGGATGGTACTTTCGTTGAACATTTTACCCTCGGGATAAACCAGCCCACGCATGTAGCCGGAATCTTCGGGATCGGTGTAAATGATGAGCCCTGCTGCGCCTGCAGCTTCGGCGTATTTGGCTTTGTACCCCCGAAAATTGCCACCGTAGCGCGCGATGACGATTTTGCCTTTCACGGAAATCCCCATTTGCGCCAGTTTTTCAAAATCTTCGTTGGTACCATAGTTGGCATAAACGATCTGAGCGGTCGCCTCACCACTGCCCGAATAAGAATTCCAGCCATGATTGGTACTGGGATCTGCTGAAAACGGATCCGTTTCCAGGATATATTCTTTGTTGTTCAAAGGCATCCGAATGGGTGTGACGATTTCCAAAGCCACTTCTCCCGGTCCGGTTGGCAGGTATATATCGTAAGGTGGGCGCTCCACAACAAAACCCGCTTTGGACATTGCCCGCTCTATGTAATCGGCAACGCGTTTATTGGCAGGAGTACCTGCGAGATGCGGTTCCCGTGTCAGTTCGCGGAGATGATTTTTAAAGGTCTTAGATTCAGGAAGTTTCAGGAACAGTTGTTCTAATTGTTGCTCCTGCTGGCTGCGAATGGCGGTGAAGCCGGTTAAAGGTTGCGCAAAAACACTTAACGTCAGGCACAGAAATGCCAAAGCCAAGGGAATCAGGTGTTTGTAATTCATGTCGCTTGTATCGTTTTGAGTTTAAATGTAAGACAAGCAAACACGCCAAAATTATTGCTGTAAGCCAAAAAAAGTGGGCAGCACTTGCGGCCATATTTCGCAGCTTTGGAAGGGTCAAAAATAGTGGAAGAAAAATTGCTCACCCCAGCACCTGCAATTTTGCATATTTCAGCATAATCCGCCGCTGTTGCGGCGCTTCGATATCCTTGAAATGAATGGTAGCTACTGGGTTATCTTTGTTGCCATCCAGGCTGAGCACTTTGCCTTCGCCAAATTTGAGATGCATCACGCTGGCGCCTGCCTTGATCTGTTCTATCGGGCTGGGCTTGAAGGTACCAGGATCAACATTAACCAACGGTTTAGCCATAGTGTGGGTAAAATTACCCATGACTTTGGCAACGGGCACTTCTTCACGTTCTTTGGAAATCGAACGCACCGAAGCCGTACTTTCTACATGCGGATGTGGAATTTCCGATAAGAACCGGCTGGGTTCGCAGCCGCGCAACTGCCCGTAGCGATAGCGCGAAGTGGCATACGACAGCGTGAGAAATTCCTCCGCGCGGGTGATAGCAACGTAAAACAGGCGTCGCTCTTCGTCTAACTGATCTGGCGAATCCATCGAGAGAAACGATGGAAACAGGCTCTCTTCCAAACCCGCAACAAACACGGATTTGAACTCTAAACCCTTGGCGGAGTGTACCGACATGAGCGTGACGTGATCGGCTTCGCCCGTGTTTTCATCAAAATCGGTGAGCAGTGCTATATTCTGCAGATACGCTGCCAGGCTTACATCCGCTTCATCGGTGCCGGCTATGTGCAGCACTTCATCTTCCACGAAGGCTTTAATACCGTCGAGCAGCGCATTCACATTTTCGAGGCGTCCGGCGCCTTCCACCGTGGTGTCATTTTTTAATTCATCCAGCAAACCGGAGCGTTTGGCAATGTATGCTGCAATATCATAAGCATTGTTGGTTTTTGCTTTTGCTGCAAAATCTTCCACCATTGCCACAAAGTCATTGATCGCGCTTTGTGTGCGAGCGCCGAGATTCGCCTGCCCCAGGCACTGCCACATCGCCAGATTCATTTGCCCGGCAAGGACGCTGATTTTTTCCACGCTGGTATCGCCAATGTTTCGCTTAGGATAATTGATGATCCGACGCAGGGCTTCTTCGTCCAATTGGTTGACTGCCAGGCGCAAATAAGCGATTAAATCCTTGACTTCTTTGCGTTGGTAGAACGACAAGCCGCCGAACACACGGTAGGGCACATTGTACCGCCGCAGATATTCTTCGAAGATTCTCGACTGAGCATTGGTGCGGTACAGGATGGCAATATCGTTGTTGCGCAAATGAAAGCGGTTTTTTTGCTCCACAATCGTATCTACGACCCGCTTGCCTTCCTCGTTGTCATTCAGGGATTTAATCACTTTGATTTTGTGCCCGATGCCTTTGTCCGACCAGATTTTCTTTTGTATCTGCTTTTTGTTATATGTAATTACTTCATTCGCAGCTTGTACGATGTGCTCGGTAGAGCGGTAATTTTGTTCCAGTTTAAAAATCCGAATCCCGTACGGTTTGAAATCCTCTTCAAAATCGAGGATATTCTGGATCGTGGCGCCCCGAAATGCGTAGATACTTTGGGCATCGTCGCCCACAACGCAAATGTTGCGAGGGCTGCCGTTGTAATGCACCAATTTTTTTACAATGGCGTATTGCAGATAGTTCGTATCCTGAAACTCATCCACCAATACATATTTGAATCGCTCGCGGTATTTGTCGAGCACGCCATCCGGATTTTTTTGCAACAATTCGTACAGGCGGTAAAGCAAATCATCGAAATCCATTGCCCCGGAACGCTTGCAGCGAGCCGTATATTTTTCATAAATCTGCGCTGTCATGCCCCGTTTGGCAAGGCGATCCTGCTCCATCAGTTCCTGGTTTTCGGCATACAGCTTCGGTGTAATCAGGTTGCTCTTGGCTGAAGAAATGCGCGCACGAATGGCATTGACATTATAAACATTCTTATCGAGGCTCATTTCCTTGCTGATGGCGTTGAGTACGCTTTTGGTGTCTTCGGTATCATAAATGGTGAAATTGGACGGATAACCGATTTTGTCGGCTTCGACCCGCAAAATCCTGGCAAAAATGGAGTGAAACGTACCTGCCCACACTTGATTCGCCCGGTCGCCCACTACTTTGGCAATGCGTTCTTTCATTTCGCGGGCGGCTTTATTGGTAAACGTGAGGGCAAGAATTTCCCAGGGGGGCACGCCCTGCTCAATGATGTGCGCGATGCGATAGGTGAGTACCCGCGTTTTGCCAGAGCCCGGACCCGCCACCACCAGCACCGGACCATCGGTCGTCGTTACCGCCTGTCGTTGTACATCATTGAGTTGATTCAGATATGCTCCGCCTGATTGCTGTGCCATTTTAATGTAATTTTGTAATTTGTTAACAGTTGTTTAGTTTAAATAATTTTTTTGTAAACAAATCCTTTTATCTCGATTAATAAATAACCATTAACCATTAACCATTAACCATTAACCATTAACCATTAACCATCAACCATCAACCATTATTATAAATAACGAATCCCTCCACTCACTCATTCTCAAGCGCTTCCCAATACTCTACGGCTCTTCGCGTATGCGGAATACAAATGGATCCCCCCACCAGATTGGCAATAGCGAACACCTTAAAAACCTCCGCGCGTGTCACGCCCAATTCGTGGCAGGTGCCGAGGTGATAACGGATGCAATCGTCGCAGCGCAGCACCATCGAAGCCACCAAGCCCAGCAATTCCTTGGTTTTTTTGTCCAAAGCGCCGTCCTGGTATGCATTGGTATCAAGGTTGAAAAAACGTTTGAGCACCAGATTGTCTTCCGACAAAATCTTTTCGTTCATCCTGGAACGATACTCATTAAATTCGGTTACGATAGACATATTTTAAAGTTGAAAAGTTGATAAAGCTGAGGAGGTCAAGCGCGATCGGAATTTTCAGGCTCCTTTCACATCTCTCATCCGACATCTGTTTAACACAATGGTCAGACGACGCTCTTGCCATCTGACCACTGCTGTTTGTACGATGTAAAGATAATGATTTTTGCAAAAGAAAAGTTGCGACAAGACGCAGTAAGTCGTTCAACGAGCTGTCAGTGTGTGATTTATCAGTACAAAATAATTTTTTTGGCAAATGTTTTCGCTTTGCTGCTGACGCGCACGAAATAGGCGCCTTTGGTAAATGAGCTGAAATCCAGGGAAATGCGGTTGTCCGGATAGGATTGGCTTTGGTACACCAGCGTTCCGGCGGCGTTCCACACCTGAATGTTGATGTGGCTTTCGCCAAAATCGGGCACGTCAATTTGGAAAATGCCATTTGACGGGTTCGGAAAAATGTGAATATCCGCTGCTGTGGCCATGTCCGGCTCGTCCGTAGTGACGGCTGCGTCCAGCTGAAAATCCCAGATGCCGCGTCCGTAAGTGCCAAAACGCACCAGATTTTCCGGTTCAACAAATTCTACCGACCAGTATGCCTGCGCCGGTGCGCACTGCCCGGAGAGGTCGTACCAGCGTTCATCTGCCTGCACATATACGTAAGGACCGGCTTCGGTAGCAGCAAACAAGAGGCTTTCGTTGGCGTTGGCGGTAATCGCGAAGACCAGCGTATTGGGCAACCCTTCGGACATAGCGTTAAAGGTTTTGCCGCCATCTGTGGATTTGTATACCGGCGGATTGGAATAGCCACTACCGCCCAGATAGACCACGTTGGACGTGATTTTCGACGGATAAATGGTTTGCCCGTAGAGGTAATGACCATCGGGAATAAAGTTCAGGTGCTGTTCCCAACTCTGACCACCATTTTTGGAATAGAAAAAGCGCCCATTGGTTGTTGCCGCAAACCAAATGCTTGGATTCAAAGGAGAAATTGCCATCGCCGATACTTCGCCGCCTGACTGGGATTTGAAGTCGAAAGGCAATTGCGAAGCGTTGATCTGATGCCCATCGGCTTCCAGCCGAATAATGTGCGAACCCTTGCCGCCATTGATATTGCCGCCAGCCATATAGATCGCATTTTCAGAGGAGAAAGGACTTGGTATCAGAGGAGGGAGCCAGACCGATTCATTCTCGGATGCCAGATTGTAGCTTGCAGTCCAGTTACCATTTTGGGCATTGGCGTGATACGACACGTCGCCGCCGGGATACACCATCCAAAGGGATTGACCGTTATTGGAAAAAACAATATGACCGTAATCGCCGGAAACAAGTTGCTCAAAAGTTTCCATATCCGGTGTGTCAAAGCCATTAGCTAACTGAAATCCCTGATCCTGCGAGCCGGCATACACGAAGGCATTGTTGCGTGGATCGGTGCGCACGCTGTAGTATTGGCTCGTGTTTAGTCCCCACAAGCTGATATTTTGCTGGGAATCAAGATAATCCTCAGATATAGTAAGACCGCCGTGATGGCTGACCAGCAAAAACGGAGAACCTTCGGCATCGGTAAATTCTGCAAAATGCATGATATCAGCGTGGAGTTTGTTTTCTACGTCGTCGTAGTAATCCCACCAGTTATTGACTTTCGACCAAATCTTTCCCCCATCGAGGCTGCGATAGCACTCCACTTCGCCCATCAGCAGCGCTTCTGGATTGGAAGGCAGCACATAAAGCCCTACTTC